>NZ_JBDVAA010000112.1:0-9489 GCF_039943695.1 Cellulophaga sp.
TTTAAAAATTCACGGTTTAGATTTAAGACACATACCTAGTGTAGAAATCTTCTGTAATTTTATAGAACAAAAGTACGAGAATTTAGATATTCTTATTAATAATGCAGCGCAAACAGTACGTAGGCCAGCAGGTTTTTACACGCACTTAATGGCTAATGAAGAAAAACCAATTTCAGATTTACCAAAGTATGCTGCAGATTTACTGCAAGATCATGTGGGTTGTATGCAAGAGTTAAAGGAGTTAACCTCTGGAGCATCTCCTAATAAAAATATGCCAGTTACTTGGCACGGACCAGAACCAGGCATAGGAATTAGAGCTTCTGCAAAGTTGTCTCAAATACCATATAGTTTTGATAATTCATTACAAACTTCAGAAGTTTTTCCAGAGGGAGAGTTAGATGCAGATTTGCAACAGGTACATTTACGTAAAACAAACAGCTGGCGTTTAAAGCTTGGAGAAATTGAAACTACAGAAATGATAGAGGTGCAATTGGTAAACTCTGTTGCTCCGTTTGTATTATGCAACCGACTTTCTGAAGTTATGAAGAAAGAAAATACAGGTAAAAAGCACATTATAAATGTTTCTGCTATGGAAGGTAAATTTCATAGATTCTTTAAAGAAGATAGGCACCCGCATACCAATATGGCTAAAGCAGCCTTAAATATGCTTACACACACTGCCGCTGGTAGTTTAGCAAAAGATGGTATTTATATTAACGCTGTAGATACTGGTTGGGTTACAGATGAAGATCCGGCAGAATTATCTAAAAGAAAAGCGGAATTACACGATTTTCAGCCTCCATTAGACATTGTAGATGGTGCAGCACGTGTTATGGATCCGTTAATTGATGGTATTAATACAGGAAAACATTGGAGCGGTAAATTCTTAAAAGATTACAGACCTATAGATTGGTAGTACTTAAATTTAAGGAGACGTTAAACTTGTGTTAGGCTTTGTTAAACGCTCTATATTGATTTTCATTTTTTGTAACTTAACATTAGTTGATGGTAACATCAATAAATTAAGTTTAATAAAAAATAATATAGAATGATAAAACCTAGAGAAAAAGCCCCAGAATTAAGTATAGAGTTAGTAAATGATACCACTTGGAAGTTGAGTGAACAATCACCAGAAAACTTTACTTTAATTCTTTTTTATAGAGGTAAACATTGTCCTGTTTGTCAAAAACAATTAGAGCAATTACAAAAATCGCTTCCTAAATTTACAGAGCGTGGCGTTAATGTTATTGCCATTAGCACAGACACAGAAGAGGTAGCAAAAGCAACACACAAAGAATGGGATATTAGTGATATTCCGCTTGGACACAGTTTTTCTATTGATGAAGCAAGAAAATGGGGATTATTTATTTCTAGTGGAATAAAGCAAGAGCCTGAGTTTTTTGCAGAACCAGGGCTGTTTTTAATTACACCAGACCAAACAGTTTACTGGGAGTCTATACAATCTATGCCTTTTGGACGTCCAGAATTTAGAGATGTTTTAGGTGGAATAGATTATATTTTAAAAGCTGACTACCCTGCTAGAGGAGAAGCATAATTTTGCATTTGTTTATCTAAAATAGTAGTTGACAGTTGATTAAAAAAATAATTTGTAATATTAAGTTTAAGTTAACTGATTATAAAGTCTTTAAATAAATTTTGGAGATATGATTATTAGTAGTATTTTTGTTTTAAATTAATTTATTATAAATACAATACAATGAGTAAAGGAACAGTAAAATTCTTCAACGATGAAAAAGGTTTTGGTTTTATCACTGAAGAAGGTTCAGGTAAAGATATCTTTGTACACATCTCTGGTTTAGTAGACGAAATTCGTGAAGGCGATGAAGTTGAATACGAGGTTACAGAAGGTAAAAAAGGTTTAAACGCAGCAAACGTAAGAGTTTTATAACATATACTAGTAAAAGCTTTAAGCTAAGAGTCTATTCGCAAGAATAGACTCTTTTTTTTGTCTTATTATTAACGTAAAACAAGGTCTAAATCAACCTATAAAAACATCCTTATTTTGTATATTTATAGTACAATTTAAACTTATGGGAGACAGAAAAAAAGTAGTAGTTATAGGTGCTGGTTTTGGCGGTATAACTATAGCAAAAGCTTTTAAAAACAAAAATGTAGATGTACGTCTAATAGACCAAAATAATTACCATAATTTTCAGCCTCTAATGTACCAAATTGCCACTGGAGGTTTAGAGCCGGATAGTATTGCATACCCAGTAAGGCGTATTTTTAGAGGATATGACAATGTTACTTTTAGAATGGCAAATGTTATTGCTGTTAATACAAAAACCAAAGAGATAAATACAACTATTGGTACTATTAGTTATGATTATTTAGTAATAGCAACCGGGAGTCAAAATAATTTCTTCAATTTTGAACCAATAAAAGATGAGCTATTAACTTTAAAATCTATTCCGGATGCTTTAAATTTAAGAAGCTATATTTTTCAGAATTTAGAAAAAGCTTTAGCTAAAAAAGATAAAGAACCATTAGATGAGATTTTAAATATTGCTATAGTAGGTGGTGGGCCAGCAGGTTTAGAGCTAGCAGGAGCTTTAGCTGAAATGAAAAAACACGTGCTGCCTAAAGATTTTCCTGATCTAGATATTTCTAAAATGAGCATAAATCTTTACGAGGCTTCTCCAAACTTGTTAAATGCAATGTCTAAACAAGCCTCTGCTAAGAGTTTGTTGTATTTAACCAAGTTAGGTGTTAACGTAAACTTAAACTCTAGAGTAAGCTCTTATGAGAATAATAAGTTGCAAATAGGTAATAACAGTTTTTATACAGATACTGTAATTTGGACAGCTGGTGTAAAAGCAGCTCCAATAGAAGGTTTGCCAAAAGAGGCTATAATAGGAGGTAACCGCATTGCAGTTGACGCATACAACCAAGTAGTGCAAACTAAAGATGTTTTTGCAATAGGTGATGTGGCTGCGCATATCTCTAAGGAGGAGCCTAAAGGTTTACCAATGTTAGCACCAGTGGCACAACAGCAAGGTACTCACTTGGCAAAAAATATAATTAGATTAGCTAATAATAAAGAGTTAGAACCTTTTGTGTACAAGAACAAAGGGGTAATGGCAACTATAGGTCGTAAAAAAGCAGTTGTAGATTTGCCTAAATTTAAATTCCAAGGAACCTTTGCTTGGTTGGTTTGGATGTTTATACATATTATGTCTTTAGTAGGGTTTAAAAATAAATTATCTGCTTTTATAGGATGGATGACGAACTATTTTACCTATGATAGACCCTTGGGGTTAATTATTAGACCGTTTAGCAAAAGAAAATAATACGCTATTATTGTTATATAGGTTGATAATCAATTTAAAAGACGTAATTTCGCGGCTGGTTTTAAAAAAAGTACCTGAATGAAACGAATAAATCAATATAAGAAAATGTTCTCTGTTGAGAATAACATAGAACTTAAGTCATTAAAAACTAGTTATAGAAAATTAGTTAAAGAGTGGCATCCAGATAAGTTTCAAGAAGGTGACGCTAAGCGTGAAGAAGCAGAAATTAAAAGTAGAGAAATTATAGATGGTTACCATTTTCTTGTAAGTATAGCTCCAGAAACTAAAGTGGCTAATGCAGAAGAATACAAAGCATTAACAACTACTTCTGGTATTTTAGATTTTCAGCATAATGGTCAGCTTTTAGAAGTAACATTTTTAGACGGTACTACTTATGAGTATTTTGGAGTTCCTAAAAAAATATATGTAAAAATGATTAATTCTGATAAGATTTATCGTTTTGCAAAACGTAATATTTTTGAGTCTTATATGTACCGTAAGTCTAAGAAAAACACGCAAGAAGCATAGTAACTTATTTATTTAAGTTGTTAACGTTAAAAACTTGTTTTACAGTAGATTATATTTTGTAATGCAAATTTTTTTAAATTAAATAAAAACGCCTGTAAAGATCTACTTTACAGGCGTTTTATTATAAACAAACAACTACAATTATTTATTTAATTCAGCAACTAATTTATCAGCAACTAACTCAGACGAAGCTGGATTTTGACCTGTAATTAAGTTACCGTCTTGTATTGCGTAAGCAGCCCAATCTTCTTTTTTAGAGTAGATACCTCCATTTTCTTTTAGCATATCTTCAACTAAAAATGGCACTACATTTGTAAGTTGCACAGCTTCTTCTTCAGAATTTGTAAATCCTGTTATTTTTTTACCTTTAACTAATGGGTTACCATCTGTTCCTTTAACACCTTTTAAGGCAGCAGGAGCGTGACATACAAATGCTACAGGTTTTTTCTGCTCATTAAATTTTTCAATTAAAGCAATAGATTTTTCATCGTTTGCTAAATCCCATAAAGGACCGTGACCACCTGGGTAAAATACAGCATCAAAATCATCAGCATTCATATCTGCCAAAACTTTAGTGTTAGCAATTTTATCTTTTGCTTCTGCATCCTTGTTAAAACGCTCTGTGTCTTCTGTAGCAGCGTCTGGAGAATCACTACTAGGATCTATTGGTGCAGCCCCACCTTTTGGTGTTGCAATTGTAATTTCTGCACCTTTATCTAATAATGTGTAGTATGGGTTTGCAAATTCTTCTACCCAGAAACCAGTTTTTTTACCAGTTTCACCTAATTTATCGTGTGATGTTAATACAAATAATACTTTCATTTTATTTTCTTTTTTAGTTTTTACTGTCTCTAAAGCTTTTTCAGAAACTTGATTGTTTTTTTTAGTGTTGCAAGCTGTAGCCATAACTATAGTTAATGCTACAATTGCAGATTTAATTAAATTCATATTTATTACTTAGTATGCCATTTTTACAATTTTCTCAGCATCTTCTGGTAATAGGGCTTGGTGTTCGCCTAATTTCCATCCACGCTCTGTAAAACGCTTTGCTATTTCTTCTGCTGTACCTTCGTAATCTTTAGTATAGTCAGATAATTTAGTATCTATGCCTAATTGGTGAAAGAAAGCTTCAGTTTTTTCTATAGCCGCATAAGCTTTATCGTCTATACTACCTTCTGTTACATTCCAAACACGTTCTGCATATTGTGCCAATTTTTCTTTTTTAGCTTCAAAATTGTATTTGTAGTGACTTGGAGTAACTACAGCTAACGTACGTGCGTGGTCTATACCAAACAAGGCTGTTAACTCGTGCCCCATCATATGTATAGCCCAATCTCCAGGAACTCCTTGTTGTATTAAGCCGTTTAAAGCCATTGTACAACTCCACATAAAGTTAGATGCAGCATCGTAATTTGTTGGATCTTTTACAACAGTAGGAGCAACCTCTACCAATGTTTGTAAAATACTTTCAGCAAAACGATCTTGTAAAAGGCCGCCTACTGGGTAGGTCATATACTGCTCTAAAACATGTGTAAAAGCATCTGTAATACCATTAGCTAATTGACGTTTTGGAATAGATGTAATAACTTGAGGATCTAGTATAGAAAAGGTTGGAAACAATGCTGGTCCGCCCATAGAAAGTTTTTCTTTAGTTTCTTTTCTAGAGACAACTAAACCAGAATTCATTTCAGAACCTGTAGCTGGTAATGTTAATACTGTTCCAAAAGGTAGTCCTTTACTAGGGCGCTCTTTATTTTTAAGCATTTGCCAAGGCTCATCACCATCATACAATGCAGCAGCAGATAAAAATTTGGTGCCATCTATTACAGAACCACCACCAACAGCTAATAAATACGTTACTTTTTCGTCTTTAATAACTTTTAAAGCTTCCATTAAAGTATCATACTCAGGATTTGCTGGGATACCACCAAACTCTACCATATCTACTTTTGCCAAAGCAGTTTTTACTTGGTCGTATATTCCGTTTTTCTTTATACTACCACCACCGTAAAGCATTAAAACTTTAGCATCTGCTGGTATTTCTGAAGTTAATTTTTCAATTGTATCTTTCCCAAAAATTATTTTAGTTGGGTTTTTGTATTCAAAATTGTTCATTTTCTTTAGTTTTTAAGTTGATAAAATCTATCTTTTAGATTTTTACAATCATTTTACCTTTGTTTTTACCATCAAACAGGTCTATAAAAGCAGCAGGAATATTTTCAAAACCTTCTACAATAGTCTCTGTATAAGTTAGCTTATCTTGTGCTAACCAAGTTGATAATTCTTTCATTGCCTCTGGAAATTTATCTGCGTAGTTAGAAACAATAAAGCCTTGCATTAAAGCACTATTTTTTACTAAAAATGGCTGTACACTTACACTTTGCGGCAACTCTGTATTGTTGTATACGGATATTGCTCCACAAATTATCATTCTAGCAAATTTGTTGATATTGTATAAGACAGCGTCAGATATTGGTCCGCCTACGTTATCAAAATAAACATCTACACCATTTGGTGCAGCTTCTGCAATTGCTGCAGTCATATTTTCTGTAGTGTTGTAGTTAATGCCAGCGTCAAAACCAAATTTAGATTTTAGCATCTCAACCTTTTCATCTGTACCGGCAATACCAATTACGCGTAATCCTAAAAGTTTACCAATTTGGCCAACTACACTACCAACTGCTCCGGCAGCACCAGAAACAACAAGTGTTTCACCTGCTTTAGGTTTTCCTATTTCTGTTAATCCTAAGTAAGCAGTTAAACCTGTCATACCTAAAATACCTAAATAAGCACTTAATGGAGCTTTAGATTTGTCTACTTTTAGTAGGCCTTCTCCTGTAGATACTTGCTGTGTTTTCCAGTCTAACATACCAGAAACAAAATCGCCCTCTGCAAAATTTTCATTTTTAGAAGCAATTACTTTTGCTATAACACCAGAATGCACTGGTTTGTTTAATTCAAAAGGAGGAACGTAAGATTTGGCATCGCTCATTCTACCTCTTAAATAAGGATCTACAGATACGTAAGCTGTTTCTAAAAGCAACTCACCATCTTTAATTTTTAAATCAGATTCACTTGTTACATATTCAAAATCTGATACTAAAGGCTTCCCTACAGGTCTGTTTTTTAATAAAATTGTTTGAATCATAATATTGTTTTTATTCTATTACAGTTACTAAATCGGTCATAGGTTTTCTTACCTTAACTAAATTTACTAACCAATCTTCTTCTGTTTTTCTATATCCTAATGGTAATAAAACTGCGCTACGCAATCCTTTTTCTCTTAATCCTAAAATTTTATCTACAGCATCTGGCTCAAAACCTTCTAATGGTGTAGCATCTACTTTTTCATAAGCAGCAGCCATAATTGCATGAGAAAAAGCAATATATGCTTGTTTAGCTGCGTGTATAAAGTTTTCTTCAGGGTCTTTTTGTGGGTACATACCTAACAACATTTGACGGTAGTTTTCCCAACCTTCATTTTCAAAACCTCTAATTTCGTTTGTTAAGTCGAACATATAATTTATACGCTCTGGTGTATATGTGTCCCAAGCAGCAAAAACTAATAGGTGAGAGCAGTCTGTAATTACAGATTGGTTCCAAGCTATTGGTCTAATTTGCTCTTTTATATCTTGATTTTTTACTACAAAAATTTCAAAAGGCTGTAAACCGCTAGATGTTGGTGCTAAACGTGCAGCTTCTAAAATACGTTCTATTTTATCTTCTGCAACTATTTCTCCATTCATTGCTTTGGCAGCGTATCTCCAATTTAATTTATCTAATAATTCCATATTGTATATGTATGTTAATTTGTGTTTTTTATTGCTTTTATACTATTCCAAGCAGATAAATATGCTTCTTGTATATGTTCTTCGGTTAATTTAATTGCGCCTCTTTTTTGTGATATAATTAAAAACGATAGAGGAATAATTGTATATGCATACATTAAATAATCAGATGATTGTTTAAGTATACCCTCTTTTCTTCCGCGTTCCCATATATCTAATAATGTCTGAAAATGTTTAATTCCTTCCTCACGGCTTGGTTCGTCTACCATTGGTGTATTATCACACTGAGCTAAAAACATAGCTTCTTCAGTATTATTAAATTTAAAATCTGCAATTCTGTTCCATATCAATTTAAAACCTTCTTCTACAGACATTTCTTTTTTGTAGGTAGCAAAGGCATATGCTGTAAATTTTTCTTTAACCTCTATATAAGTCTTGTTTACTAGGTCTTGCTTATTTTCAAAATATAAATAGATTGTAGCAGGTGAAACATTTGCCATTTTAGCAATTTTAGACATAGGTGTAGCGTGGAAACCATTGTTGTTAACCAACTCTATAGTTGCTTTAACAAGGGCGTTACGCTTATCTATGCTTTTCTGTAATTTTGCCATTATGCGTTAATTTTATATAATTTGTAAGACAATGCAATTAATACTAATTGAATTGGTAACCTTATTATTGCAGCTTGGTGACTACCAATTGCTGGTGTGCTAGAAAATACATCCCAAAGATGTATTGGTAAAAAAACTAACATTAATATAAATATGAAGAAAGCTGCTTTTTTAGCAAATTTTGGAACAAGTAGTAGTACACCTAAACCAACTTCTAAAATTCCTGAAGCATAGATTATAAAGGTTTTAAATACCAATACATCTGGTACAAAAGGGTTATAAAAATCTGGCTTTACAAAATGTTGTAGTCCTGCATATATCATAAATACAGCAAGAAGTACTTTTAAAATGTTCCAAATTAATTTCATGTCTTTGTTTTGTGTGTACAAAGATATATAAAAATGAATGTTCATTCTTTTTTTTTAACGATATTTAATATCAAATTAACAAAAACGTTAAATTCTAGTCTTCTAATAATATAGGAATTACTTCTCCTGTGGTAAGGTTATCTAGCATTATGTTGTCTATGCGTACACGTACCAAACGTAGGGTAGGGAAGCCTACAGCTGCAGTCATTTTTCTTATTTGTCTAAACTTACCTTCGGTGATACAAATACTAACCCAGCTACTTGGTCTGTGTCTGCCTAGTCTTATTTTAGCATTTGGTGTTGGTAAATTTGTAGGTTCTTCAATACGTTTAGCAATGCAAGTTTTTGTTATATAAGTAGTTCCTTTTAAACCAATTTCTACACCTTTTTCAAGTTTAGCTATAGCTTCATAAGTAATTAAACCATCTAATTGTGCGTAGTATTCTTTTTCTATTCCAGATCTATTTATGTCATCACTTAACTTACCGTTTGTAGTTAAAAGGAGTAAACCTTCAGACTTTTCATCTAAACGACCAACTGGCATTATTCCCTTTGGAAAATTATAAAGTTCAGATAAAAACTTTTTTTTAATTTGATTATTGTCATTACTAGCCAACTGACTAAGTACACCATAAGGTTTATACATTTTATAATGAATATGATGACTATTAGACATAAAAAATTAATTTACGTACAAAAATAATAAGAATAAAAGAGAGTTAGACTTCATAGCTGGCTTTATATACCACAAATATTAAGACAATTTTAAGAGTGTTACCTTAGTAACAAAAGTATCTTTATATCCAATTAAAAAAAACTATTATTAATGAAAAATATATACACAGTAGCCCTTGTTACTATTTTGTTTGCCTCTTGTAAAGAC
>NZ_JBDVAA010000113.1:0-71262 GCF_039943695.1 Cellulophaga sp.
AGGCTCACCCCTTTCCATTCCGAACAGGGAAGTTAAGCTCATCTGCGCCGATGGTACTGCCACTAGGTGGGAGAGTAGGCCGTCGCCTTTTTTTTGAGAAGCCCTTATCTAACGATAAGGGCTTTTTTTATACCCTAAAATTAAAGATTATAAATTATAAACTGCTTTGTATATGTTATACAAAGAATACTTTATAGTTGTAATAAGATTATACCAAACAAAACAAAAGTCCTAGAAGCTAACTTCTAGGACTTTTGTTGTTTATATGGGGTTGTAGTGAGTAATATCTAAGTTATCACTTAAAAGAGCTACAAAACCGTAGTGTAGTTTGTCTTGGGGAGTAGTTTTGAATCTAGTTACTATGTAATAGTGGAATAATTATTAAATTTTAGAATCTTATTAATATCTATCTATAATAAATTAAATCTTAAAGTTAACAATGTAGGTTTAAAACTACTAATCTTGTTATTTATTAATAATTAGCAACTATTTTTAGAGTATAAATAAATTTTTAGGTCTAAAAATGTTAAAAAATTACTATGCACGCATAATTTAATAGTGTTAATAGTTGTTAAAATCAAAAAAAAATATAACTTCACAATCAAAACTAACTTAATTCAATACTAGAATGAGAAAAATAATTCTTTTTTCTTTCCTTATTTTTAGTGTTTTGGGATATTCTCAGACCACAATAAAAGGAAAGGTTGTTGATCAAAATGATCAACCAGTGTCCTCGGCCAACGTTGTAATTGTTGGAAAGGCCGAAGGTGTAGTAGCTAATTTTGATGGACTTTTTACGTTAACCACGTCACAAGTTCCTCCATTTAAATTAAAAGTATCAAGTATTGGTTACTCTTCCGTTACAGTAGACGTAACAAAAAATAATCAAACATTAACCGTAACTCTAAACGAAGAGGCGGAACAGTTAGGTGAAATTGTAATTTCTGCTTCTAGGACTCCAGAACGTATTTTTGAGTCTCCGGTTTCTGTAGAGCGCTTTGGTTTAAAGGATATTAAGAATACTGCTTCTTCAGATTTTTATGATGGTTTAGAAAATTTGAAAGGAGTAGATATTAACACAAACAGTTTAACATTTAAGTCTATTAATACCAGAGGTTTTGCAACTTTTGCAAATACAAGGTTTATGCAAATGGTAGATCAAATGGATAATGCAGCTCCTGCCTTGAACTTTCCTTTAGGAAATTTATTAGGTATGACCGAGACTGATGTTTTGAGTGTAGAGTTACTGCCTGGTGCAGCTTCAGCATTATATGGAGCAAATGCATTTAACGGAATACTATTTATGAGGAGTAAGAGCCCTTTTGATTTTGAGGGTATTAGTGCTTATATTAAAAGAGGTGTAACATCTCAAGAAGTTTCAGGAGATAATACGTATACTGATTTTGGTATTAGAGCTGCGCATAAATTCAGTGAAAAATTTGCTGGTAAAGTTAACTTTGGTTATTTAAAAGGTACAGATTGGGGAGCTGATAATGAAACGGATAAGTTATTTAGAGGTTTTACTAGAGATGATTTAGATTATGATGGGGTAAATGTTTATGGTGATGAAGTAAGTCAGAATATGTTTAGTGTAGCACAAATACTTACCAAAACTAATAACCCAGCTACAGGAGAGCCAATTTTACCTGCTGGAGCAGAAGCACTAGTGCCTAATGTTAATGTGAGTAGAACTGGTTATAATGAAAAATATTTGACAGATTATAATGCAGAAAGCATTAAGGCTGATTGGGGACTTTATTATAGACCGTGGGAAAATGATTTTGAAATTTCTTATGTGGGTAAAGTAGGTTCTGGGTCTACAATTTACCAAGGAGCAAACAGGTATGCTATTGATGATTTCTTTTTACAACAGCATAAAATTGAAATTAAGAACGATAATTTTTTCTTAAGAGGATATATGACAGAGGATAAAGCAGGAGATTCCTATGATATGGTATTTACAGGGATTAATATAAACAGAGCTTGGAAATCTGACCCACAATGGTTTGCAGAATATGTTGGTACGTATGTACAGAGTACTTTAGGTGGTGCAACATCAGACCAAGCACATGCTAATGCAAGAGCACAAGCTGAATCAGGGAGATATCTACCGGGTACACCTGAGTTTCAGGCGGCATTTGAAAAAAGTATAAATGATCCGGATTTAAGTTCTGGTTCTAAGTTTCAAGATAATTCAAAAATTTATCACGCAGATGCAAACTATAATTTTTCTGAAATAATTGAATTTGCAGATATTCAAGTGGGTGGATCTACAAGAACATATGAGTTAAATTCTTCAGGTACAATTTATACAGATAATGACGGACCTATTAGGTATTCTGAATTTGGTATTTATACACAAATACAGAAAAAATTAATGGAAGATCGTTTAAAGCTAACAGGTTCTTTACGTTATGATAAGTCGGAGCTGTTTGATGGTTTCTTTTCTCCAAGATTAGCTGCTGGTTATACTTTAGGTGAAAATAAAAACCATAATTTAAGAGCATCTTTTCAAACAGGATTCAGAAATCCAACTACACAGGATTTATATATTGGGTTAGATGTAGGTAGAGCTATTTTAATAGGTGGAGCTAAGGATAACTTAGATAGAGATGTTAGAACATATAATGTAAGTACTGATGCACAAGATGATCTTGGTCAACCTGCAACTATAGAAAAATCAGGAGATGGTGCTTACAATAATTCTTATTTGGCAAGTTCTTTACAGGCTTTTGGAGCTTCAGGAAACCCAGCAGATTTAAAAGTGGCAAATTCAAACTTAGCAAAACCAGAGCAGGTAACTTCGTTTGAATTAGGATATAGAGGTAAAGTACATGGTGTTGTGATAGATTTGAGTGGGTATTACAATATTTATAAAGACTTTTTGTCTAATGAAACAGTGGTTTCTACTTATTATGGTGAAGCAGGTGATAATAGCTTATCTGTTTTAGCAATAGCAAATGGAGATTATCAGGCTTATCAAACATATACAAACTCTGAGGCAAATGTAAACTCTTATGGTGCTACATTAGGTTTGGATACTAAAGTTTTAGGCGGATTTGATTTAGGAGCAAATTATACATATTCTAAATTAGATTTTGACCAAGAGGCAAATCCTGATTTTAAAACAAATTTTAATACTCCAGAGCATAAGTTCAAAGCTAATTTTGGAAAAGCTGATTTGTTTGAAAACATTGGATTTAATGTAGCTTACAGATGGAGTGATTCTTACTTTTGGGAAGCATCATTTGGAGATGGTCAGGTGCCTTCTTTTAGCGTTTTAGATGCTCAGGTAAATATTACTGTGCCAAGTATAAAATCTAACTTTAAAGTTGGTGCTTCTAATTTATTAGGAGATGAGTATTTTACAGCATTTGGTACTGGTTACGTAGGTTCTCAATACTATGTTTCTTGGACAATTAATAATTTATAAGATTTAAATATGAAAACTAAATATATATGGCTAGTAGCCGCAATGGTGGCATTTTCTTCTTGTAGTGATGATGACGATTCGTCTACAATGAAGGAAGAACAATTACCGGAATTAACAGCAGGGACGGCAGATTTTTCAAATTATGTTTCATTAGGAGCTTCTTTTACTGCAGGATATACAGATGGAGCTTTGTTTAAAGCATCTCAGGAAATGTCTTTTCCAAATATACTTTCTCAGAAGTTTGTTAATGCGGGTGGTAGTACAACATTTACACAACCATTAACAAATGATAATTTTGGAGGATTAGCCTTAAACGGAGATAGAATTGCAGATCCTAGATTAGTTTTTGGTGGAGCAGGACCAGTGCCATTAGAGGTGGCGCTTCAAAGTTCTGTTACTGTTTCTACAGATATAATTTTAAATAACCCAACAGGTCCTTTTAGTAATATGGGAGTTCCTGGAGCTAAAAGTTTTCACTTATTAGCAAACGGATACGGAAATATATCTAATTTGTCTGCAGGAGCAGCCAACCCATACTTTGTTAGGATGACAGGTAGTACGCCAGATGCAAGTATGATAGAGTTAGCGGCAGCACAAAATCCAACATTTTTTACACTATCGGAAATAGGAGGAAATGATGTTTTAGGATTTGCTGTTTCTGGCGGTATAGGAGTTGATCAAACAGGTAATCCTAATGCAGCTTCCTATGGCTCAAATGATATAACAGATCCAGGTCTTTTTCAAGTTGTGCTAAGTGGTTTAGTAGATGCTTTAACTGCAAATGGAGCTAAAGGTGCTGTAACTAACGTACCTTATATTACAAGTTTGCCTCATTTTACAACCGTACCTCACAACCCTTTACCAATGGATGAAGCTACTGCTACACAAGTAAACAATGGTTACGCCCAATACAATGGAGGTTTACAGGCAATGGTTACAGCTGGTTTATTAGATGAAGAAGAGGCAAAGGCACGTACAATAGAATTTGTTGCATCTGCGACCAACGCAGTGGTTATAGAAGATGAAGATTTAACAGATTTAACAGCATTTGGATTGCCAAGTTATAGGCATGCAACAGCAGATGATTTATTAGTTTTGCCAGCATCATCTTTTATTGGAACTAAAGTAAATGATGACCCAACAATGGTTAACGGTGTATCTGTGCCGTTAAAAGATAAGTGGGTTTTAGTAGCAAGTGAGCTAGAATCTATAAAAACGGCAACAGACGCGTATAATGCAACAATTGCATCTGTTGTTTCTGCAAAAGGATTGGCGTTGGTAGATTTAAATGCTATTCTTATACAAGCGTCAGAATCTGGTGTCCCTTTTGATGAGTATACAGTGAATACAGATTTAGTATTTGGAGGCTTAATAAGTTTAGATGGTATACATTTAACTTCTAGAGGTTATGCATTAATGGCAAACAAATTTTTAGAGGCTATAGATGCAACTTATGAGTCTAATTTTGTGGCGTCAAAAAACTTAGCTAAAGCAGCAAATTATCCAACAAATTTTTCTCCTGCGTTGCAATAGAAAAATATAAATGTTATAGAAAAGCGCCTTATTTAATAAGGCGCTTTTTTTTATAAAATGTGTTTAAGAACTAAAAGGTTTTCAATAAGTTAAAAAAACAATAAAAAGTAGTTTTTATTTAAATTTGAAAAACTTATCTTTGCACCCTGAAAAACACGGGGTCTGTATTACAGGGTTTTATGTTTTTTAAAAAACGAAAAATTATATATAAATAAATACTGATAGCAATGTCTAAAGTTACAGGTAAAGTTTCCCAAATTATTGGCCCAGTTATAGATGTGGAGTTCCAAGCAGGGGTAGATCTTCCAAAAATTTATGATTCATTAGAAATTAAAAAAGCAGATGGATCAATTTTGGTTTTGGAAGTACAATCACACATTGGTGAAAATACAGTAAGAACTATCTCTATGGATTCTTCTGATGGTTTAAGCCGTGGAGCAGAGGTTAATGCAACAGGAAGCGCTATACAAATGCCGGTTGGAGATGACGTTTACGGACGTTTATTTAACGTAATTGGAGACGCTATTGATGGTCTTGGAAATTTACCAAAATCTGGTAAAGATGGTCTGCCAATACACAGACAGGCACCAAAATTTGAAGACTTATCTACTTCTACTGAAGTATTATTTACAGGTATTAAAGTAATTGACCTTATTGAGCCTTATGCAAAAGGTGGTAAAATTGGTTTATTTGGTGGTGCCGGTGTAGGTAAAACAGTATTAATTCAAGAATTAATTAACAACATTGCAAAAGGTCACGGTGGACTTTCTGTATTTGCTGGTGTAGGTGAGCGTACTCGTGAGGGTAACGATTTACTACGTGAGATGTTAGAGTCTGGTATTATTAAATACGGAGATGACTTTATGCACTCAATGGAAGAAGGCGGATGGGATTTATCTAAAGTTGATAAATCTGTAATGAAAGATTCTAAAGCAACTTTTGTTTTTGGACAAATGAATGAGCCACCTGGAGCACGTGCACGTGTTGCATTATCTGGTTTAACTATTGCAGAATATTTCCGTGATGGAGCAGGTGAAGGTCAAGGTAAAGATGTACTTTTCTTTGTAGATAACATTTTCCGTTTTACACAAGCTGGTTCTGAGGTATCTGCATTACTTGGTCGTATGCCATCTGCGGTAGGTTACCAACCAACATTAGCAACAGAAATGGGTGCTATGCAAGAGCGTATTACATCAACAAAAAGAGGTTCTATTACATCTGTACAGGCGGTTTACGTACCTGCGGATGATTTAACGGATCCAGCTCCGGCAACAACGTTTGCTCACTTAGATGCAACAACAGTATTGTCTCGTAAAATTGCAGAGTTAGGTATTTACCCAGCAGTAGATCCGTTAGATTCTACTTCTAGAATCTTAGCTCCAGAAATTTTAGGAAAAGATCACTATTCTTGTGCGCAACGTGTAAAAGAGTTGTTGCAACGTTATAAAGAATTACAAGATATTATTGCTATCCTTGGTATGGAAGAATTGTCTGAAGAGGATAAAATGGCAGTTGGTAGAGCAAGACGTGTACAACGTTTCTTATCTCAGCCATTCCACGTAGCAGAGCAATTTACAGGTCTTAAAGGTGTTTTAGTAGATATTAAAGATACTATTAAAGGATTTAATATGATTATGGATGGTGAGTTAGATCACTTGCCAGAATCTGCATTTAACCTTAAAGGTACTATTGAAGAAGCTATAGAAGCAGGAGAAAAAATGCTTGCTGAAGCATAAATAATACATAATATTACGTGTTAGCTAAATGGCTTTCACGTAATATTTATTTAATACTTTTATAATTATGTATTTAGAAATTGTATCACCAGAAGCTACATTATTTGCAGGAGAAGTTGTTTCTGTAACTGTACCTGGTATTAATGGAGATTTTCAAATGTTATCTAATCACGCACCAGTTGTTTCGTTATTACAGCAAGGTACTGTTAAGATTCAAGGAAATGTATCTATAGATGAGGCTTTTGAGGGTAAATTCTCTAAAGGTTCTAACGGAGATACTGTTTTAGCTATAAGCAGTGGAACTATAGAAATGAAAGATAATAAAGTTATTGTACTAGCGGATTAAGTATAGCTAACTCTACTAAATAAATATAAACGTGAAGTTAAATGCTTCGCGTTTTTTTATGCCTTGCTTTTAAATTGTGATATTTTATAATGGCATTATCTTATTTTGTAAGAAAATATGTTAAATAATAAATATTTAAAGGTAATTTCTTACATTTGATATATCTAAAGTATATGTTTTAAGCGTATTTAAAAGAAACACAGCGCATTATAATAATGTGTATTATATAATATTTATTTTATTATTGGAGTTAGTATCTGTAATAAATGTAAAGCGTAAAGTGTAAACTTTGCGCTTTTTTGTTGTTATACTTTTTTTATAACATTGGTAACAATGCCCCAAATTATAAAGTTGTTTTCTTCAGTAATTTGTATGGGTTTGTAATTGGGGTTTTCTGGTTGTAGCCAAACTATATTATTTTCAACTTTTAGTCTCTTTACGGTAAATTCACCGTCTAAATAGCAAACAGCAATTTTATTATGAGATGCTTCTAAACTTCGGTCTATAACTAATAAATCATTATTTTCTAAACCAGCGCCAATCATAGACTCACCACTTACTCGTGCAAAAAAAGTTGCTTCGGGGTTTTTAATTAGTTCTTTGTCTAAGCTAATTCTGTTTTCTTTAAAGTCATCAGCCGGAGACGGAAAGCCAGCAGAGATACCAGTATCTATAAAAATAGTAGAGCTACTGGTAGAGCTATCAACAGAGAAAAAAGTAAGATTTGTATTTTTTATCACGCTTAATTTACTTTTATAATGTCGTTAAACCTTGTAGTGTACTTAGGAGATAAGTGTTCTTGTTTCATTTTCCAGGTTCGCTCCAAATCTTGATTGGCAATTTTTAATTTTTGATCACCATATTTAAAATTTAATTTATCTATGGCTTTCATTAAAGGTTTGTGCTTTGGGTTTTCTGTGGTAAACAAATGCAGTTGGTGATTATTTGTGGGTACTAAACCAGTAACAATAACACCAGCACGCTTGTAGTTAATACCAGGTTTGTATATGTGTTCTATAGCTTTTATAGCTGCGTTGCTAATTGCTAGGCTAGAATCTGTTGGGTAAGACATATTTACGCTAAAAGTTCCTCTATGTTGTTCTGCGCCTTGTTTATGTTTATCACTACTTAATAAAACAACTACCGTATGGCAACTGGAGTTTTGTTTGCGCAACTTTTCTGCACAGCTACTAGCAAAAGTAGATATACGCTCTTTTATATTTTCTATGTCAGAAAAAGTATGCTCAAAACTTCTGGTAGTTGCTATAGATTTCTTATTCTCTTTAATTTCTAGATCTAAAGTAGGTATGCCTTCCAAATCTTTTTTTAGTCGCCACTCGGTTATAGAAAAGTTTTTGCGCACCCAATCGTCAGGTAGGTTAACAAAGTCTAATGCTGTTTTACAATTTTTAATTGCTAAGCGCTTATGAAGCCTTCTTCCAATTCCCCAAACGTCCTCAAGTTTTATCCATTTTAAGGCTTTTATACGTTTTTCTTCAGTATCAATAACATAAGTTCCTTTTGTTTGGTTGGGAAATTTACGTGCAATTTTGTTTGCTACTTTGCTAAGCGCTTTTGTTGGAGCAATACCAACGCAGGTAGGTATGCCAGTCCATTTTAAAACACGGTCTCTTATTTCTGTTCCATAGGTAGTAAAATTATAATTGTCAAAGCCTTTAAACTGAATAAAAGCTTCATCAATACTATATACTTCTACATCTGGAGAAAATTGTTGTAGTATGCTCATTACTCGACTGCTCATATCGCCGTATAATGAATAATTAGAAGAAAAAACGTGGACATTATTAGCTTTAAAAAAGCTTTTGTATTTAAAGGCAGGAGCGCCCATAGGTAAGCCAATTAATTTAGCTTCATCGCTTCTAGAGATTACACAGCCATCATTATTGCTTAAAATTGCAATAGGTTTTCCCTGTAGGCTAGGGTTAAAAACCCGCTCACAGGAGGCATAAAAGTTGTTACAATCTACTAGTGCATACATTGTTGCAAAGGTACAAGATTTGCTCTTTACATTTTGTATGTGCACTAGTAGTATGTGTTAATTATAATTTTATTTTTTTAGTTAAGTCTTTTGGTAATGCATCTTTGTGTACCATAACACTTATTGCTTTAAGTCGCATATAAGCCTCGCTAAAATATACATAGCCGTTATGTGTGGTTCTGCTAGCATCTGTGCCCCAACTGTTTTTTACTTTGTAGTATTTTGTTCCGTTTTGGTCTTTTACTGTGCCTGTTATGTGCATTAAGTGATCGTCTGTAGTTGTAAAGTTTTCAAACTCGTTTTGTCTGTAGCTTTGCGTAACTTTTAGCTCTGGATAAATGCCTTCTAGTGCTTTTTTATTGTTTTCATAATTTGCAGGTACTACAGCAACTCCATGTTTAGATGAAAATGTACGCTCGCTAACATCACAATCTAACTCAACAGTAAATCCGTTTTCTAGAGCATTATCAATAGTATTCATCATTTCGTTTAAAGTAACATTGTACATACTACCGTTACTCCAGTTATCAGGTATGTTTAATATAAACGAACTGTAAAAAGGAGCGTGTGTAAAAGAAGTAATTGTAACATAGTCTTCTGGTGTAATTTTGGTCATTTTTAAAAATGAAACAGGAGTATATTCTTTTCCTTGATAAGTAAAAGACGTTTTATTTGCTCCTAAATACACATCTAAAACAGCATTTACGGCTTTAGACCAGTTTTTGCTTAACTCTCCAGCAGGATTGTCTGCGTATGTTTTTACCATAGCTTCTAGCACTGCAACTAATTCCGCGTGATTGTGAAAGTTGCTATTTTCTAGAAGTCCATTATATGCTTCTTGTGGTACAAGACCATAATTTTTAACCGAGTTAATTACATCGTGTGCTAGTCCACCTTCGCTAAACTGAGCTTTACCTTGTCGCATCACAAAGTTTTCTGCTTTTTTAGGATAAGTATTACGCACAGTGTACATCTCAGATAAATCTATTTGCTTTCCGGTGAGTCGTATAATTTCCGATTCTAAAAATGAAGAAGTAGAAAAACTCCAACATGTGCCCGTAGCTCCTTGACTAATAACAGGTGTTGCGTCTAAATCTATAACATCTGTAAATTTATATGCTTCTTGTGCGTTTATAGCACCTATGGCAAGCATAAAGCCAAGGCTTAAAAGTAGTTTTCGCATAGTGTTCTTAATTAATTAGTGCTTTGCGGTTAGCGTATTTTTATTGATTAAAAGATTTTATGTATTCTATAAACTCTTTTCTCTCATATTTTTTAGCAAAATCTAAAGCAGACTGTTTATCATTGTTTCTAAGTGTAATCTCTGCACCTGCTTTAACAAGTTTTTTTGCCATTGCTAATCTGTTGTATTTGGCAGTATACATAAGAGGGGTTTTGTTGTTGCACGTTTTTTCTACGTTAGCACTTTGTGCTATTAGTTCTGCAAAACAAGATTTCGCGTTAAGTTTTATAGAAAGTGTTAACAAAGTGTATTCAGACTCTTCAAACTTAAAGCAGTTATTAATTTCTTTGGTTGTTATGTGTTTTTTAAGAGCGGTAACATTATCGCTTTCTAAAGCACTTTTAATGTCGTTGTTTAGTTCTTGTGCGCTTGCATAAGTAGAAATAATAAGTAGGAATGTTAAAAATAGGGTTTTCATTATTTTGAGTTTATTTAATTTAACTAATGTTTATATAAAACGTTAGTGAGTTAAATTTATTCTTTTTCTTTTACATATTCTAAAATATCTGATGGTAGTTGTTTTTTTTTCAATTTGTTGTTAATATAACAATTGCTAGTTTCTAATACTTTTTTTAGCTTCAATTAAAATCCATCTCTTCGTATCTTTGCCAAATGCTACCACAAAAACTTCAGAAAAAATTAGAAGAACGACAACAGAATATATCTTTGCGTACATTACCTGTGTTTAAACAATTGGTAGATTTTTCTTCTAACGACTATTTGGGTTTCTCTGGGAATGCTTCAATTTTTAATGCTACGCACCAATACTTGGTAGATGGGAGTTTTTTTAAAAATGGAGCAACAGGTTCTAGGTTACTTTCTGGTAATCATAATTTATACGATGAGTTAGAGTCTAAATTGGCATTATTTCATCAATCTAAAGCAGCAATAGTTTATAACTCTGGTTATGATGCTAATATTGGTTTTTTTAGTTGTGTTCCTCAGCGCGGAGATTTGGTTTTTTATGACGAATATATACACGCAAGTATAAGAGACGGTATTGCTATGAGTAATGCTAAGAGTTATAAGTTTAAGCATAATAGCCTGTCCGACTTAGAAAAATTAGTTGAAAGGCATTCGGCTATAATAAAAGATGATGAAACTGCTATTTACGTAGTAACAGAATCTGTTTTTTCTATGGATGGCGATTCTCCAAACTTAAAAGAAATGGCATTATTCTGTAAAGAACATAAACTATTTTTTGTGGTAGATGAAGCACACGCTGTTGGTGTTTTTGGTGACTTAGGTCAAGGTTTGGTACAGCAACAAAACATTGTAGATTTGATTTTTGCGCGCATTATAACATTTGGTAAAGCTTTAGGTTGCCACGGCGCAGCTATATTAGGTAGTGCTGAGTTAAAGAGCTATTTGGTTAATTTTTCGCGTAGTTTTATATATACAACAGCCTTAGCGCCGCATAGTGTAGCTACAATTTTACAGTCGTACTACTTTTTAGAAAGTAAAGATGGTAAAATGCAGCAACAACTTCTGCGAAATGCTGTTCAGTTTTTTAAAAATGAAGTTGATAAGTGTAGTTTAAAAGAGCACTTTATGCCAAGTGATTCTGCAATACAATGTTGTTTAATATCAGGAAATAATAAAGTAAAAGATATTGCGAAAAAGCTTGAAGAAAATGGGTTTAATGTAAAAGCTATATTATCGCCAACAGTACCAAGAGGTGAAGAACGATTGCGTTTTTGCCTGCATGCATACAATACACCAAAAGAAATAGAAAAAGTAATAACCGTTTTGTGTAATTATATAAAAGAATGAGTCAGAAATTTTACAAATTAGCTGCATTTGAGTATTTGGCAGATACTGTTATTATAAAAGGCAAGCTAGAGTCTGAAGGTATTGAGGTGTTTTTAAAAGATGAAAACACGGTAAATTCAGACCCATTAATTAGCAACGCAATTGGCGGAATTAAACTTTTGGTTTTAAATGAAGACAAAGAAAAGGCAATAGAAATTTATAATGAAATTAGAAGCTATGCAGTAGATGATAACGGAAAACCTTTAGCGTGCCCAAATTGTAAAGCAGAAAAACTAGAAGGGTATTATTCTGGAAAGGGAATTTTTTACAAATTGTTTCCTTTTTTTGAAAAACGAAAGTTTCGTTGTTTTAACTGTAATATAGTTTCTTAAATAAGCAATAAGATGAAAACAAAACAAATATTTGTAACTGGTATATCTACAGAGGTTGGTAAAACGGTTGCTTCAGCAATACTAACAGAGGCTTTAGAAGCAGATTATTGGAAGCCAATACAAGCGGGAGATTTAGATACGTCAGACAGTCACAAAATAGCAGATTTTATCTCTAATTCTAAAACGGTAATACATAAAAATAGTTACGCGTTGCAAACACCTATGAGTCCGCATGCAGCAGCAGAAATAGATGGTGTGGTAATAGAGGTAGATAAAATAGTGGCGCCAAAAACAAGTAATCACCTGGTTATAGAAGGGGCAGGTGGTTTATTAGTTCCTTTAAATAATAATGATACCATATTAGATATTATAGATCCTAGTTACCAAGTTGTAGTGGTTTCTAGACATTATTTAGGCAGTATAAATCATACTTTATTAACCGTAAATTATTTAGAAGAGCGTGGTTTTAAAGTGTCTATAATTTTTAGTGGAGAAGAACACAAAACAACAGAAAGTATTATATTATCTAAAACAAATGCAAAACTTATAGGCCGTATAGAAGAAGAACCATATTTTGATAAAAATGTGATAAAAGAATACGCAGATTTGTTTAGAGATAACCTATAAAATCTAGGCTGGTTTGTATATTTGCCAAAAAATAATAGCTATTTGTGTGGTGTAAAATATTGCAAAAACACATTTTAGAAATCTACTAATAAATTAAATGCCATAAATCCTGATACTAATAGGATGGCATACAGCTTATGAATCTTACAGAGAGAGATAAAAAACACTTGTGGCACCCGTTAACCCAGCATAAATTACATAGCACAATGTTGCCAATTGTAAAGGCTAAAGGGGCAGTGTTAACAGATGATAAAGGAAAAGATTATATAGACGGAATATCTTCATGGTATACCTCTGTGTACGGACATTGTAACGATTATATTTTAGGAAAAGTTCAGACGCAAATGCAACAGTTAGACCAGGTTGTGTTTAGTGGTTTTACGCATGAACCAGCTATAGAACTGTCTGAAGAGTTAATAAAAATATTGCCAAACAATCAGCAGAAGTTATTTTTTTCAGATAACGGTTCTACTTCGGTAGAAATAGGAATTAAAATGGCATTGCAATATCATTTTAACAAAGGTGAAAAGCGTAATGTAATGTTAGCTTTTGAAGACGGATTTCATGGCGACACGTTTGGTGCAATGTCTGTGTCTAGTTTATCTGTTTATAACGGTCCTTTTGAAGATTTTTTTATAGATGTAGAACGTATTCCTGTGCCTACAGAAGAAAATATAGAAGCTATTTTATTGCAAATTGAAGATTTGGTTAATACTAAAGCTATTGCAGGTTTTGTGTACGAGCCTCTTGTACAAGGAGCAGCAGCAATGAAAATGCATAATGTAGAAGATTTAAATAAAATTTTATCAGCCTTAAAAAAGCACAATGTTCTTTTAGTTGCAGATGAGGTAATGACTAGCTTTGGTAAAACAGGTAAGTTTTTTGCTTCTGATTATATGGATGTAAAGCCAGATGTTATATGTATGTCTAAGGCATTAACGGCAGGTTTGGTCCCAATGGCAGCTACTAGTTGTACGCAACAAGTTTATGATGCTTTTTATGATGATGATATTTCTAAAGGATTATTTCACGGGCATACATACACTGCAAATCCTTTGGCTTGTACTGCTGCGTTAGCAGGTTTAGAGTTGCTTAAGTCTGCAGAAATGCAAGATAATATTGCTAGAATTATAGCTTCCCATAAGCAATTTAATGAAGAGGTTAAAAATCATCCTAAAGTTGCAACAACAAGACAGTTGGGTGTTATTTATGCATTAGATCTTAATATAAAAATGGAGCGCTACGGTAATTTAAGAGATAAATTATTTAAGCATTTTATGGATTCTGGAGTGTTTTTACGTCCGTTAGGAAATACAATTTATATTTTGGCACCTTTTGTAACTACAGATGAGCAACTTCAAAAAATATACAACTCAATTAAAGAAGCACTAGAAATAGTTTAAGTATGAGTATTTACATTACGGCACTGGCATCTATTTCTCCTTTAGGAACTTCCTTAAATGAGGTTTGGGAGAGTTATAAAAACGATGCACATTTACTGCAAGATAAAAATATAGGCAATCAAAAAAGTTGGGTTGCCAGCTTAAATGATGAAGCCAAACAAGAAATAGAAGCTTTAAAAAACTCTGACTTAAAATATAAAAGTTTAGATGACACGGTATTGTTTGCTATGTATGCTTCAAGAAAAGCGTTAAAACAAGCCGGTTGGAGTTCTAAAGATAATTTTGGTGTAAACTTTGGATCTTCACGCGGAGCTACAGCTTTGTTTGAAAAATATCACACAGAGTTTTTAGAAAAAGATAAAGCATCAACCTTATCATCACCAACAACTACATTGGGTAATATTTCTTCTTGGGTTGCTCATGATTTGCAAACGCAGGGTCCAGAAATATCGCACTCTATTACTTGTTCTACAGCATTACATTCGTTATTAAATGGTGTTGCTTGGGTAAAAAGCGGAATGGCAAATAAATTTTTAGTAGGTGGTAGTGAGGCTCCTTTAACGCCTTTTACCATTGCGCAAATGAAAGCTTTAAAAATTTACGCAAGAGGCACAGAAGCATATCCGTGTAAAGCTTTTGATGTAACAAAGGACCAAAACACTATGGTTTTGGGAGAAGGAGCTGCGGTAATTGGTATAGAAAACGGAAATAAAGAAAATGCTCTAGCGGAAATTATAGGTGTTGGTTATGCTACAGAAGTTTTAAAACATAATATTTCTATTTCTTCTGATGCTGTATGTTTTCAACGTTCTATGAAAATGGCTTTAGAAGGAGTAAATCCGGACGATGTGGACGTTATTGTAATGCATGCACCAGGCACAATTAAAGGAGATTTGTCAGAAATTGAAGCAATACATAAAGTTTTTTGTAACAAAATACCTTCTTTAACTACAAATAAGTGGAAGATAGGTCATTCTTTTGGCGCTTCAGGGATGTTAAGTATAGAGCTAGCAATAGCAATGTTGCAAAAACAAGAATTTATAAAAGTTCCTTTTGTAAACTATGCAGAAACTCCAAAGAGTATAAAAAAGGTGCTAATAAACGCTGTTGGCTTTGGCGGTAACGCTGTAAGTATTTTATTGCAAAAAACTTTTTGAAACTAGTCATTAGCTAAGTTGTATTTTATTATCTTTCACAAACCAAACTAAATTTTTATTTATGGGAGAATGGTATGCAAGCTTAGAGTTGTTTCCAAAAGTGTACTGGAGTATTGCCTTAATTGGCTCTGTGGTAATGATTGTCTTTTTGTTGCTAACCTTAATTGGTGGTGATGTAGATGGTGTAGACGGTGATGTAGATGCAGAAATAGAAGGTGATTCGGGAATTGGGTTTCAATTTTTATCTATTAAAAACTTATCAGGATTTTTTGCCATTTTTGGATGGACAGGTATTGCTTGTATAGAAGCAGGCTTTTCTAATGTGCTAACGATACTAATTTCTGTTATTTGTGGTTTATTAATGATGCTGTCTATGGCGGCATTATTTTATTACCTAAGTAAATTGCAAAGTAGCGGAACACTACGCTTAAAAAATGCTTTAGGTCAAGTTGGAGAAGTGTACTTGACTATAGGTGCAAACAGAAGTTTTATAGGTAAAGTAAGTATAACAGTGCAAGGGTCTTTGCGTGAGCTAGAAGCACTTACAGATGAAACTGTGAATCTTACACAGGGTAATGTTGTTAAAGTAGAAGACATTACAGATAACGGAATTTTAATTGTTAAATTATTAAATAAATAACCATATGATTTTAGTACCCCTTCAGTTGGGCGGTAATGCCAGTTTAATTGGTATTGCAGTAGCCATTTTGTTCTTTTTTATAATTGTGATCTCGTTTATACGTAGATACAAACGATGTCCTTCAGACAGGATTTTAGTTGTGTACGGTAAAGTGGGCGGAGGAAATTCGGCCAAATGTATACACGGTGGAGCCGCTTTTATTTGGCCAGTTGTACAAGATTATGAATTTTTAGATTTAACACCTATATCTATAGAGGTTAACCTAGTAAATGCATTAAGTAAGCAAAATATACGTGTAAACGTACCTTCAAGATTTACAATTGGTATATCTACAGAGCCTGGAGTTATGCAAAATGCTGCAGAGCGTTTATTAGGATTAGGTCAGAGTCAAATTCAAGATTTAGCACAAGAAATTATTTTTGGACAATTACGTTTGGTAGTTGCTTCTATGGATATTGAAGAAATTAACAACGATAGAGATAAATTTTTAACTAACATATCTCAGAGTGTAGAAACGGAATTAAAAAAGGTTGGTTTAAAATTAATCAACGTAAATATTACAGATATTGTTGATGAGTCTGGATATATTGAAGCTTTAGGTAAAGAAGCTGCTGCACACGCAATTAATGCAGCGCGTAAATCTGTAGCAGAGAAAACAAGAGATGGTTCTATTGGTGAAGCTAACGCATTACAAGATGAGCGTACACAAGTAGCAGCAGCAAATGCACAAGCTGTAGAAGGTGAAAACATTGCAAAAATTAATGTTGCAAATTCAGATTCTTTACGTCGTCAAAGAGAAGCAGAAGCAGAGCGTACGGCAATTGCATCAGAAAAAGTACAATCTGCAAAAGCATTAGAAGAATCTTATGCGGCAGAAAAAGATGCGGAACTTGCAAGAGCAGAACGTGTGCGTAGTTCACAAATGGCAGATATAGTTGTACCTGCAGAGATAGATAAGAAAAAAGTAGAGATAGATGCAGAAGCAGATGCAGAGCGTACAAGACGTTTAGCAAAAGGTGAAGCAGATGCAATCTTATTTAAAGCGCAAGCAGAAGCACAAGGTATTTTAGAGGTTTTAACTAAGCAAGCACAAGGTTTAGATGAAATTGTAAAAGCTGCGGGAGACAATCCTAAAGATGCAGTATTATTATTAGTGGCAGATAAGTTACCAGAATTGGTTAAAACACAAGCAGAAGCTATTAAAAATATTAAAATTGATAAGGTTACTGTTTGGGATTCTGGAGCAAAAACTGCAGATGGTAAAGGTTCTACAGCTAACTTTATTTCTGGTATGTACAAATCTGTACCACCACTACAAGAAATGTTTAATATGGCTGGTATGCAATTACCAGAGTATTTAAAAGGTAAAGATGTAGAGGCAGTAGATGTAGAAGAGAAATCATCTAAAAAAGACGAAAATAAATAAAAAACGTTTTTTGATATTTATATGTAAAATGAACCATTAGATTATATCTTTTGGTTCATTTTGTTATTTAAAAACCTTTATTGGGATTTAATTACTAAATAGGCTATTTTTGACAACTGATTTAAAATAATCGTATGAGCGAAGTAAGACACAACTGGAGCAAGCAAGAAATTTTAGATATATATAATAAACCGTTAATGGATTTACTGTATGAGGCAGCAACAATTCATAGACAAGAACACGATCCTAACACAGTACAAGTATCTACTTTGTTATCTATAAAAACAGGTGGTTGTCCTGAAGATTGTGGGTACTGCCCACAAGCAGCTAGGTATCATACAGATGTAGAAGGCAATGATTTAATGTCTGTGCAACAAGTAAAAGCACAAGCTTTACGTGCAAAATCTTCTGGAAGTTCTAGAGTTTGTATGGGGGCAGCTTGGCGTAATGTTAAAGACGGACCAGAATTTGACCAAGTATTAGAAATGGTACGTACAATAAACAAACTAGATATGGAGGTTTGTTGTACACTTGGTATGATTACTGAAAACCAAGCGCAAAGATTAGCTGAAGCTGGTTTGTATGCTTATAACCATAACTTAGATACATCTGAAGATTATTACAAAGATGTAATTTCTACTCGTGCTTTTGAAGATAGATTAGATACTATTGAAAATGTACGTAAAACCAATGTTACTGTTTGTAGTGGTGGTATTATTGGTATGGGCGAAGCTTTAGAAGATAGAGCAGGTATGTTAGTTGCATTATCTACTTTAAGTCCGCAACCAGAATCTGTGCCAATTAATGCATTAGTAGCTGTAGAAGGTACACCAATGGAGGATATAGAGCCGGTATCTATTTGGGATATGGTGCGTATGGTTGCAACCACACGTATTGTTATGCCAAATACTCAGGTTAGGTTATCTGCAGGGCGTACGCAAATGAGTAGAGAAGGGCAAGCAATGTGTTTCTTTGCAGGTGCCAACTCAATCTTTGCAGGAGATAAATTATTAACTACTCCTAATCCAGATGTAAACGAGGATATGGAAATGTTTAAGATGTTAGGTTTAAATCCGCAAAAACCATTTACTAAAGTTTCTCAACCAAAAACAGTAGAAGCTCAGGATTCTGAGTATCAAAATTTAGGTGAAAAACCAAAATGGTCTAGACCGGGTCATAAAATAGAACGTAACGAGGCTGCTAAAGAAAAAGCAAAGCTTACAAAATAATAAAAACATCAAGTTATATAAAGCCGCTATTTAATTTTATAATTAGATAGCGGTTTCTTAATTATTCTAGGTTTTTAAATGATTTTAAGAATTATTTAAATCGTATTTTTTATTTTTATCTATTATTTAATATAATTTCTATTGCAGTTACAAGATATTCCAAGGGTAAAAACCATTACCAAAGAAGATTTTATAAACCACTTTTTTAAGCCTCAAAAACCAGTAGTTGTTGAACGTTTTATTGAAGAGTGGCCTGCGTATTCTAAATGGAATTTAGAATATATGAAAACTGTAGCGGGAGATAAACTTGTACCGCTTTATGATGATAGGCCTGTAGATTATAAAGATGGTTTTAATGAACCACACGCCACAATGAAAATGGCAGATTATATAGATTTGCTTAAAAAAGAGCCTACTAAATTCCGTATCTTCTTGTGGAATATCTTAAAGGAAGTTCCTCATTTACAAAAAGATTTTAAGTATCCAGACTTTGGCTTACGATTAATGAAAAGTCTTCCTATGTTATTTTTTGGCGGTAGAGATTCTTATACATTTATGCATTATGATATTGATTTAGCTAATATTTTTCATTTTCATTTTGAAGGAGATAAAGAGGTGGTTCTTTTTGATCAGTCTCAGAATAAACACTTATATAAAGTGCCACATTCTTTAATTACAAACGAGAGTATAAATTTTTCTGACCCAGATTATAGTAAATGGCCAGCACTAAAAAATGCTAAAGGCTTTAAAACAACATTGCAACACGGAGAAGTGCTATATATGCCAGAGGGCTATTGGCATTATATGAAGTATATTACGCCAGGTTTTTCTATGAGTTTGCGGGCAATAGCGCGTAACCCTAAAAACTTAAGTAAAGCGCTCTACAATGTCTTTATAATGCGTAATTATGATAATCTAATGCGTAGAATTAAAGGTCAAAAATGGATAGATTGGAAAAATAATAAATCTATAATAGATACAAATAAGGCATTAAAATAATGTGTTATTTAATTGGTAGGAGTAAGTTCTTTTACTTTTTCGTAAACCAAATGACTTTCCCAGCCTCTGTATAGTAAATAGTCTGCTATTTTTTTTCTTTTTTTAAATACATTGGTTTCTTTAACTTCATTAGCTCTTTTAGTGGCAAGGGCATCTAATGTCTCTGTGTATTTATTGTCTTCTATTTCTTTTAAAGCTGTTTTAATATTGTAAATAGATATGTCTCTAAACTTTAGTTCGTTTACAATTCTATTTTTGCCCCATTTTTTAATATTAAATTTTCCACGAGCAAAACTTTGAGCAAAACGCTCTTCGTTTAAGTAGTTTTCTTTAATTAAATGAGTAATTATAACATCTCTAGCATCTGTAATCATCCCCATATCTTTTAGTTTTTGGGTAACTTCTTTGTGGCAACGTTCTTGGTATGCGCAGTACTGCTCTAATTTTTTAGTTGCTTCTTTAATAGTGTAAGAGGGTTGTAGACTCATATTACAAATGTACGTAAACAAAAAAAGCGACCACATTGCTGAGGTCGCTTTTTGCTTATTTTTTATATAGCTCTTTTGGTTTTGAGAAGATCTATATAACAAACCGTTTTTTAAGTAAAGGTATATTTTAATATATGGTTTTACCTTTTTTGTTTTTAAAGCGATATTCTAGATACGTATATGCGTCTCTAGGCTGCACTTTAACCCATTTTTTATATTCCATAAACCACTTGAAACGAATGGATTGTAATCCTTTTGTAAGATATGCTGCAATAAACGGGTGTATGTGTAGAATAACATCGTTGTCTTTTGCAGGGCCGTTTAGTAGTTTTTCTAAATCGGATTTAATCTTATCTATTAAAACTATAGGAGCTTCTACCTCTGCGCCATTTACGCCGCTAGGGTTTTTCTCCATTGTTTTAATGTTCCTTTCTGGTCTTACTCTTTGTCTTGTTATTTGAATAAGTCCAAATTTACTTGGTGGTAAAATTTTATGCTTAGCTCTGTCATCTTTCATTTCATCACGTAGATGATCAAAAAGTTTTTTTCTATGATCTGGCTTGCCCATATCTATAAAATCTACAACAATAATACCTCCCATATCGCGTAAGCGTAATTGTCTGGCTATTTCTGTAGCAGAAATCATATTTACCTCTAATGCTGTATCTTCTTGGTTTTTTGCCTTATTAGATCTGTTACCACTGTTAACATCTATAACGTGTAGGGCTTCAGTATGTTCTATTATTAAATAGGCGCCTTTACTCATAGAGGCAGTTCTACCAAATGAAGTTTTAATTTGTCTTTCTATTCCAAATTTCTCAAAAATTGGTACGGAAGACTCATATAATTTTACAATAGATTCTTTCTTTGGTGCAATTTCCTGCACATAATCTTTTATTTCATTGTAAAGCGTTGTATCATCAACATGTATTCCTGTAAAGGTGTCGTTAAATACGTCTCTAAGTATAGATGATGCTCTGTTTAGCTCTACTAATACTTTAGATGGGTGAGGTGCTTTATACAATTTTTTACACATTACTGTCCATTTGTCCAGTAAGTTTTCTAGATCCTTGTCTAGCTCTGCAACTTTTTTGCCTTCGGCAACGGTTCTTATAATTACACCAAAACCTTTTGGTTTTATGCTTCTTACAAGTCTTTTTAACCTCTCTTTTTCTTCTTTGCTTTCTATTTTTTGAGAAACAGAAACTCTGTCTGAAAATGGTACCATAACCACATAACGTCCTGCTAATGAAAGCTCGGAGCTAATTCGTGGTCCTTTGGTAGAGATAGGTTCTTTTACAATTTGTACTAATAAGGATTGATTAGATTTTATAGCATCGTTAATGCTACCGTCTTTATCAATATCTTTTTCAAAAGGGAAGTCTTTTAATGAAAAATCTTTTAATTTTCCAGTACTTGCTCCCTTTACGAATTTCAGCATAGAAGATAACTGCGGACCAAGGTCATGATAATGCAAAAATGCATCTTTTTCATAACCAACATCTACAAATGCAGCGTTAAGGCCAGTAACGGGTTTTCTTATTTTGGCAAGAAATATATCGCCAACAGAAAAATTGTTATTGTCCTCTTCTTTGTGAAGTTCTATTAGTTTTCCGTCCTTAGTTAAGGCAAAATCGACAGCGTTAGAACCAGATCTTACGATTAATTCTTTATTCACCTGAATCAATTTTTATTTAACTCTGCCTAATAATTAGGTAAGTTAAATGGATTAAACAATAGTTGTGCGGGTAAAATTTACCCGCTGAAATTCTTTCGTTAGAATCTCTATGTCAATGAACGTTTTTAAAACGAAAAAGTAGTTGTTAACAACTACTTTTTCTTGTGTCGGTTAGCTCTTCTACGCTTCTTGCGCTTGTGAGTAGCTACCTTATGTCTTTTTCTTTTCTTACCACTAGGCATAAAATCTACTTTTTAATTAATATTATGTTTTATTTTACTTGTACGTTGCTCTTTACACCTTCAACAAAAACCTTTGCAGGCTTAAATGCAGGGATGTTATGAGCTGGTATTTTAATGGTAGTGTTTTTTGAAATATTTCTACCAGTTTTTTCTGCTCTTGTTTTAATAATAAAACTACCAAAACCTCTTAGGTAAACATTATCTCCATTCTCTAATGAAGTTTTAACCTCTTCCATAAAAGTTTCAACAGTAGCCTGTACATCTCCTTTTTCAATACCCAGTTTATCTGAGATTTTCGATACGATATCTGCTTTCGTCATTGTCAGTATATATTATGTCCTTGTTTTTTCGGGTTGCAAATATATAAATTAAATTTATTCTTTTACGTTAATAGACTTAATTTTAAGTATATAAACCTGTACTTTTGTTTATTATTATTTATTTGATGACTTTTTCCCAAAAAATTCTTGATTGGTACGCCTTAAATAAACGCTCTTTACCTTGGCGAAGCACTGTAAACCCTTATAAAATATGGCTTTCGGAAATTATGCTTCAACAAACAAGAGTTGCTCAAGGTACGTCTTATTATTTAAGTTTTGAAAAACATTTTCCCACAATTTTTGATTTAGCTAATGCTTCAGAGGAAAAAGTTTTAAAATTATGGCAAGGTTTGGGGTATTATTCAAGGGCAAGGAACCTTCATTTTACGGCAAAACACATTGTAAATAATTTAAATGGCGAGTTTCCTAATACATATAAGGAGTTGGTAAAACTAAAAGGAGTGGGTGATTATACTGCCAGTGCTATTGCATCTATTTCTTTTAATGAGCAACAAGCAGTTGTAGATGGTAATGTGTACAGAGTTTTGTCTAGATATTACGGTATAGATTTACCTGTTAATAGTACGGAGGGGGTTAAATATTTTAAAACGTTGGCTACAGAAGTAATGCATTCCTCTAATATTAGAGATTACAATCAAGGTATAATGGAATTTGGAGCAATCCAATGTGTGCCTAAAAATCCAGATTGTAAAATATGTCCTTTAAATGATAGTTGCGTTGCATTAGAGAAAAACTTAATAGCCACTTTGCCAGTTAAACTAAAAAAGATTAAAGTTAAAAAGAGAAACTTTAATTATTTGGTCGTGGTTGATGCTGTAGGCAATACTTTATTACAGCAGCGTACAGGAAAAGGAATATGGCAAAATTTATATCAATTTCCTTTGCTAGAGGAGGAGGTTAGTGAGGATACAATATTAGAGTTATATAATAAGGTGTTGCCTAAAATAGATGTAAATAGTGTTACCTTATATAATAAGGTAGCAATTGTGCATAAACTATCGCATCAGCATTTACATACACACTTTTGGGTGCTTCATACAGATGCTGTTTTAGAAGAAGGAATTCCTTTTTCTGAATTAGAAAAATATCCTGTACCTGTTTTAATAGCAGACTACATAAAAACATTGTAAATTTTTGTATTTTTGATTTTAATATAACAAAATTATGAGTGGTACGTTAAACAAAGTGATGCTAATTGGGCATTTAGGAGATGCAGTAAAAATGCACTATTTTGAAGGAGGAAACTGTATAGGAAGATTTCCTATTGCAACTAATGAGTCTTATACAAATAAGCAAACAGGAGAGCGTGTTACAAATACAGATTGGCACAATGTTGTAGTGCGTAATAAAGCCGCGGAAATATGCGAAAAGTATTTAAGCAAGGGAGATAAAATATACGTAGAGGGAAGATTAAAAAACCGTCAATGGCAAGCAGAAGATGGTACTACGCGTTATGCAACAGAGGTACACGTGCAAGATTTTACATTTTTATCTACTAAGCAAGAGAGTATGAATAATGCACAAAATAATTCTGCACAACCAGCTCAGCAGCAGCAAAGTCAAGCTGCGCCACAACAAAGTGCTCCTGTGCAACAAAATACTGCAGCTCCTAGTGAGCCTGTAGAAGATGACGATTTACCGTTTTAATACAACTAAATTATAATTATTGGACCCTGACCCCCTTATTTTACTGCTAAACGCAACTGTTTTTGATGGCGCCTTAATAACTAAGTTTATTGTGCTAGTTGTACTATTGCTGTTGTCTGCCTTAATTTCTGGTGCAGAGGTTGCATTTTTTGGTATGTCTGCAACAGACATTAATGCTATTGGAGAAGAGAAATCTGCAAAAGGAGAATCTGTAATAAAGTTATTGCAAAAACCTAAAAAATTGCTAGCAACTATTTTAATTGCTAATAATGCAATAAATATTGGCATTGTTTTATTATTTAGTGCCATTGGAGATGTTATTTTTTCTAGCATAACATATAAGTTTTTAGATGTTATTTCAGTTCGCTTTTTGTTAGAAGTTGTTTTGGCTACTTTTCTAATTTTAATGTTTGGGGAAATTATGCCTAAGGTATATGCAAACAGAAATAGGGTTCAGTTTTCTTATTTTATGGCATTTCCTTTGCGCTTTTTAGATGTAGTTTTTACACCTTTAAGCTCGCCAATGAGATCTGTAACCTTGTATTTGCATAATAAATTAGGAAAACAAAAATCTAGTTTAAGTGTAGATCATTTGTCGCAAGCTTTAGAAATGACATCTGAAGATGATACGACTAAGGAGGAGCAGAAAATTTTAGAAGGTATAGTGTCTTTTGGTAATACAGATACTAAGCAAGTAATGAGGCCTAGAATAGATATTTTTGCCTTGGACGCAGAGCTTAAATTTTTAGAAGTTGTTGCTGAAATTAAGCAGAAAGGATATTCTAGAATTCCGGTTTTTGAAGAAAATGTAGATAATGTAAAAGGTGTGCTTTATGTTAAGGATTTACTACCTTATATAGATAGAAAAACATTTAACTGGGTAAGCTTATTAAGAGAGCCTTATTTTGTGCCAGAAAATAAAAAATTAGATGATTTGCTAAAAGAATTTCAAGAAAAGAAAAACCATTTAGCGGTTGTTGTAGATGAGTATGGTGGTACTTCTGGTATTGTTACTTTAGAAGATATTATTGAAGAGATAGTTGGTGATATAAGTGATGAATTTGATGATGAAGATTTAGTGTTTTCTAAAATTGATGACTTAACCTTTGTGTTTGATGGTAAAACAACTTTAAAAGAGTTTTATCGTGTAGCACGTATAACTGAAGATGAAGATGCTTTTGAAGAGCAAAAGGGAGAGTCTGAAACTATTGCTGGGTTTGTGTTAGAAATAGCGGGCAGTTTTCCTAAACGAGGAGAAAAAGTTTTATTTAAAGATTATCAGTTTGTGGTAGAGAGTTTAGATAAAAAAAGGTTAAAACAAATAAAAGTAATGTTGCCAAATGATGCGTAAATATATTTTTTTAATAGTGATTTTTAGTGCTTTGGTGGTAAGTTGTAAAGAAGATACTTTGCCAAAACCAAAGGCAATGTTAAGGTTGGAGTATCCGGACAGTACTACCGTGAATTTTGTTGCAAGCAAATATTCTTTTGATTACAATGCGTTAGCAAAAATAAATAAGAAGAATGAGAGTGCGGTTACTGTAGAGTACCCAAGAATGAATGGCTCTATATTTTTAAGTTATAAACCTGTAGCTGGTAATTTAAATCAATTATTATCTGATGCACAAAAACTTTCTTATGAGCATGCGGCAAAAGCAGATAATATATTAGAACAGCCTTTTGTTAATGAAGATGCAAAGGTTTACGGTATGTTTTACGATGTAAAAGGAGATGCAGCATCACAATCTCAGTTTTATGTAACAGATAGTACGGAGCATTTTTTAACAGGTTCTTTGTATTTTTCTGTTAAACCTAATTATGATTCTATTTTGCCTGCTGCTGTTTATTTGCAGGAAGATATTAGAAAAATTATGGAAACATTACGTTGGAAAAATTAACGTGTGTTTAAAGCTTACAAATTCAAAAAAAAAGCCAATGTCTACTAGTAGATATTGGCTTTTTTAAATATTATTATAAGGGTGTTTTCTTTATTCTGCTGCTTGCATATTTTCAACAGTATAAATATCTCCAGAAGCTGCAGATGTTACTGTTTTAGTTAAATCTTCTGTAGAAACAGAATTTTTATCATATTCTACAATCGCTAGTTCTTTATCAAAAGAAACAGTGGCAGATTTTACGCCTTCCATTTTAGCTAATTTTTTTTCAATTGTAGCGGCGCATCCAATTTGGCACGTCATTCCTTTAATTGTAAATTCAGCTTTGCTAAACTCAGCATTTTCAGTAAATACTTTTGTTTTCTCTTTTGCAACTGTATTATTAACGGTAACAACTTCTGGCTCTTTCTTATTTTCTTTACAAGATGCAAATAATGTTAAAGAGGCAACAAGAGCTAGACTAATATTTTTTATAAGTTTCATCTAAATAGGTGTTATAATAAGTTGTAAAAGTACTAATTTTTAATTTTTTAGTTCTTAAAATATAAAATCATATTCTAAATAAAATCATAAAAAAAGCTGTCTAAATAATGTTGAATGGCTTTGTGGTTTACGTTGACAAATATTTTTTTGCAAATTTCTCTAGAATTAAAAGTAGTTATTAATGAGTGTGGCTGAAAATATGGTTTAAATGTAAAATGTATTATGAAAAAATCAAGACCCAAAACATTACTCTATTTTGAGATTATAGCTATGTTAATATTGTGTTATTTAAGTTATGCTAAAATAATAGAGGAGTGGCAATTTTACTTTATAGTAACAGGTTATATGATTATAGCATACTTACATTGGTTTTTTGTAGTGTCTAAAAATAAAAAAGAAGAAGACTAGTCGGGTTTACAGAAGGTGTTACTATTCTGGCGTGTTAAAAAAAATATAAAAGCCCCCTGAAAATTAAATTTTCAGGAGGCTTTTTTTGTTCTTTCGTTAATTTAAAACTACTTACTTAAAATCTTCAGCAGTAACGCCTTCGTTAACTTTCACTTCGGTAACGTTAAAATCAAACTTTTGTGGTCCCATTGCTTGTTTCCATACAAAAGGAAATTGTACTCCAGACACTTCTTTGTAATCTGTGTAACTAATAGTAGCGCTACCTTGTGGGGTTGTTGTAATATCTGCAATTTTTAATCCCGTTTTGGTATTGTAGGCAGCAGATTTAGTATCGTTAAACTTAATAACATAGGCTTTAGTTCCGTCAAAATCTTCTATGCCAGTTAATGTTGCGCCTCCATTTAGGAAATTAAGTTCAGGAAAAGGAGCAGATTCTGCTTTAATAGCAGCTATTTGAGCTTCTTGTAAGTCCATTTTACGACCTTGAATAACCATAAATCCGCTGTCGCCATCTAATACTTGCTTGCTTACAGAGTTGCCCATCATACTAACATTTTGCATAAATTGGTTGCTAGTAGTTTTTTTAACTTCTAACAGTAACTCTTGTCCTTGTACTGTTGCCTTAGCTTTTATGTAGTAAGATGTAACGCTTTCTAATTTAGCTTTACCACCAATTGCAGCTACATAATCTGCTAAAATTTTATTAGCATCAACACCTTCAGGAATAGCAACGTCGTACTTTGGCTTTTCAACTGCGTTTCCGTATTTGTCAAAATATTTAACAGGAATAGATTCTCCTTTAAAAGTGACTTTTTCTAAGTTTTCTAAAACTTCACTTCCTTTTCCGGTAACAACAATACGTGCATTAGAAGATTTAAAATACTTTTTAGCTGCATTTTCTACATCAGCAACAGTAATAGCGTTTATTTTTTCTAAGTATGTTTTGTAGTAGTCTTTGTCTAAGCCTTCAGTTTCTATGTTAAGTGCATAGCTAGCCATAGTGCTTGGCTTTTCTAGTGCCATAATAAAGTTTCCTATATATGCAGCTTTTGCAGCGCTTAATTCTTTTTCAGACACTGGTGTGTTTGCTATTTTATCAATTTCGGATAAAATTTCTACTACAGCGCTATCTGTAACGGCGTTACGTACACTTGCATAAGCTCTAAATCTAGATACTGAGTTTTTGTCGTTTCCAACACTAGAGTAAGCTCCGTACGTATATGCTTTATCTTCTCTAAGGTTTAAGAATAGCCTAGCAGATCCGCCACCACCTAAAATACGATTTGCCATTAATGCAGCAAGGTAGTCAGGGTCGCTCTTCTTAAGAGGCACTAAATTTTCAACAGCTACATCAGATTGTACTGCGTTAGGTACGTCTACAAAGTTAATTTGTGTGTATTGTACATCTTTTGGAGTAGGTAAAGAAAAAGAAGGAGGGGTTGCTTTTGTCCAAGAGACAAAATTGTTCTTTATTAATTTTTTCACCTCTTTAAAGTCTACATCTCCAATAATAACCATATATGCATTAGCAGGCACAAAATAGTCACTGTAAAACTGCTTCACATCTTTTAGTGTAATGTTGTTTACAGTTTTTTCTGTTACTTGTTCTCCATATGGATGTTTTTGTCCGTATGCTAAAGTGCTTTGTACGTTTCTAGCTATACTAGCAACATTTTTTTCATCAGCTTTTAAGCCGGTTAAAAGCTTTTCTTTCTCTTTGTCAAATTCCTCTTGTGTAAAGTTAGGGTTAATACTGGCATCTGCCATTAACTCTATAATTCTAGGGAAATATTTAGATAAAGAAGAGGCGGAAGCGCTTTCTGATCCAAAAGACATTCTTGCTCCCATAAAATCTAACTCCTCATTAAAATCGTCTTTAGAAATTGTTTTAGAGCCGTTACCTAATAAACTAGATACAAAAGAGCTAACGCCGGCTTTGTTGCCTTCTGCAACAGGAGCATTATCTATAATTAATTGTACAGAAACACGTGGTAGTTTGTGGTTCTCTACAACCATAACCTTAAGTCCGTTTTTAAGTTCAAAACGCTGAGGTTCAGATAGGTTTATTTCTGGTAGTGGTCCTGCCTTTGGCATTTTACTACGGTCTACTTGTGCTTGTAGGTTAAAAGCAATTAATGCTATAACCAGTAAAGAATATATTTTTTTCATTTTATTAGTTTTCAGGTTTTGCAACAGGTAAGTATTCTAATTCTACGCGTTGGTTAGGCTTAAGGTATTTGTTGGCTACATTTTTAATATCTTCTCTGGTAATAGCTCTGTAGATTTCTATTTCAGTATTAATTAAATTTGTGTCGCCGTACAACATATAGTTTCTTGCTAAAGAGTTAGCAATACCTTCTACGCCACTGTTAGAGTTAACAAAGTTGTTCTCGAACTTATTTTGTAATTTTTGATAATCTTTTTCTGTAATTAACTCTGTTTGTAGTTTTGCAATTTCTTTATCAAATTCAGCAATTAAATCATTTAAAGATGTTTCTCCTAAAGGTAAAGCTCCTATAATGTAAGAACCATAATCTTCCTGTGAATTATTGAATGCAAAAACTTGTAAAGCCATTTTTTTGTCATCTACTAAGCTCTTGTATAATTTAGAGCTTTTTCCGCTAGTTAAGTATGTAGATATCATATCTAATACGTATGCATCTTTTTCTGTGTTAGCAGGGGTTCTGTAAGCAGTAAAAATTGCAGGGATTTGTATGTTAGGGTCGTTGTAGCTAGCCTTAATTGTTTTTGTTATAGGCTCTTCTGTGTACTTGTTTCTTTTTATTTCTTTGCCTCTAGGAATAGGTCCAAAATAATCTTGAATCATTTTTTTAGTGCTAGCAACTTCAAAATCACCCGCTATAACTAAAACGGCATTATTAGGTACGTAGTAAATTTTATTAAAATCCTGAAAATCTTCTAAAGTAGCATTTGCTAAATGCTCTAAAGAGCCAATAGTTTGCCATTTGTAAGGGTGATTTTTAAATAAGTTAATACCTATTTGTTCTTGAAATTTACCGTAAGGTGAATTGTCTACACGCATACGCTTTTCTTCTTGAACAACCTCTTTTTGTGTATCTACACCTATTTGATTAATTACTGGATGCATTAATCTTTCAGATTCTAGCCATAATCCTAATTCTAATTTGTTAGAAGGGAAAACTTCGTAGTAGTATGTACGGTCTTGTGTTGTATTTGCATTGTTAGTTCCTCCGTTAGATGAAACTATTTCAAACCACTTGCCACGCTCTATGTTCTTTGTTCCTTCAAAAAGTAAATGCTCAAAAAAATGTGCAAAACCTGTTTTTTCTGGATTTTCATCTTTGGCACCTACGTGGTACATAACAGAAGTTGTTACAATAGGAGCTGTGTTGTCTTGATGCAAAATAACGTGCATGCCGTTATCAAGATCATATTCTTCAAAAGCAACTTGCTGTGCTTGCATCGTAAACGCTGCACAGAAAAGAGTTGCGGATAGGAATAAATTTCTTTTCATTTTAATAGTGTTTTATTTAGTTAAATCATAAGTCTAAAATTACTGGATTTGTTACATATTTAGATGAAAAAAATAGAAAAAAAGAAGAAAATACTTTCAATGTTTGGTTTTAAAGCCTTCAAAAGGTGCAAAAAACAGTTTTAAAATACGGAGATTATTAGAGGTTAATAGTGTGCTGTCTTTTTTTTATAAAATAGCTTGTAAGTTAAGGAATTAGCAGTATATTTGCATCCGCTTATTTAGGTAGGCAAGTTCATTAAATTAAACATAATTAATTAATACACAAGCTATGTATGCAATTGTAGAGATAGCAGGGCAGCAATTTAAAGTTGCGAAAGATCAAAAAGTGTATGTTCACCGTTTACAAACTGAAGAAGGTCAAAAGGTAACTTTTGATAACGTTCTTTTGTTAGAGAATGGAAAGGACATTACTATTGGCGCCCCAGCTATAGACGGAGCCGCTGTTGAGGCAAAAGTCGTGAAGCACCTTAAAGGTGACAAAGTTATCGTCTTTAAAAAGAAAAGACGTAAAGGGTATAAAGTGAAAAATGGTCACCGTCAGTATTTAACGGAGATTGTTATTGAAAACATTTTAGCCTCTGGTGCAAAGAAAGCTGCACCAAAGAAAGAAGCTGCTCCTAAAGCAGAAGCTAAAAAAGCTGCACCAAAGAAATCTGCAAAAGCAGACGATTTGAAAAAGGTTGAAGGAATTGGACCTAAAATTGCAGAAACATTAGCTGCGGCAGGAATATCAACTTTTGCTGAATTAGCAAAAACTGATGCTGCTAAAATTTCTGAAATCATTGCAGACGTTCGTGGTAACCACGTAACTGATACATGGCCAGCACAAGCTAAATTAGCTGCTGACGGTAAATGGGATGAGTTAAAGAAATGGCAAGATGAATTAGACGGTGGTAAAGCATAATTGCATTATCATTTAAGTATAACAAAATAAAACCTAGAAATTATGGCACATAAGAAAGGTGTTGGTAGTTCGAAAAACGGTAGAGAATCAGAATCGAAACGTTTAGGAGTTAAAATTTTTGGTGGTCAAGCAGCTATCGCAGGAAATATTCTTGTAAGACAGCGTGGTACTAAACATAATCCAGGAGATAATGTTTATGCTGGTAAAGATCATACTTTACATGCCAAAGTAGATGGTATTGTAAAGTTTCAGAAAAAAGCAGGTGGTAAGTCTTATGTCTCTGTAGAGGCATTTGAAGCTTAAGAAACTAGCTTAAAATTCTATAAATAGCTCTTCCTTTTACAAGGAAGGGCTTTTTCTGTTTTTAATATTTATTAGATTTTTTTGCGTGCTTTAGGTTTAATTAAGCTTAAGCAGTGAGTAGTTTTTTTATATTAAATAAGAATAAAAAAGGGGTAACATAAAATGTTACCCCTTTTTAAATTTAAGTGTGGTTATACTACCATTTCTGGTTTCTAAAATTTTTAAGCTTTGCAAACTCTACTGTATTGGCTAGGTATTGCTCTAAGTCGTATTTAGGTATGGGTAAAATACTTTCTAGTAAAGATGTGTCCCATTCATATGGTTTAGACGTTAAATACGGGTTTAAGTGTACGCCAATAGTCTCGTAGTAAAATTGTTCTAATTTAGATTCAAAACCTGCTGCTTTGGTAATAATATCTTGTGTAATATTGTACGAGGTAAAATCTACCGTATCTAAAATTTTAGAAATACCGTTGCTAATGTTAGTTGCTTTGTTGTGTACAATATTTAATTGTTTTACATCAGTGTCAAAAACCTTCACAATAACTTTGGCGGCGTAATCTGTAGGTATAATGTTAAGTCCGCTATCTGCATTTGCAGTAATTCTAATATGGTCTTTGGATGGGGTGTTGTAAAAGAACTTAGCAAATAGGTAAAATACCATGTACTTAGAGATAAAGTAACTTGGATTGTCCATAGCATTACCGCCTAGAACACTGGGTCTTAGTATTTGTAATGGTATGTTGTTTTTTTTGCTTGCTTCAGTTAAAAATTTTTCTGATGCATGTTTAGAAGCTTCGTAGAAATTACGATAGGTTCCGCCTTCAATTTTTATATAATCATCACCTATAATTCCACCTAAATCACCAATAGAAAAAGCGGTACTTATGTATATAAATTTTTTTAAGTATGGTAAATATGCGTTGTAAATAGACTTGGTAAAGTTAAAATTTTCTTCAAAAATTTCATCTTTATTCGCAGGGTCTACAGATAAGTTTACAAAGCCAGCAGAGTGTATAAAAAAATACTTTTCTTGTTGGTTTAAATAGGTATTTGGTTTTAAAATGTCTGATGCGTCAATAACCTTAATTTTAGAGACAACAGCTTCTAGATTATCTTTTATAAACTGCGGAGCATATTCGCTCTTTAGCATATTAGTTACTCTTTCTAATGGAGCGGTTAAACCTTTTTTACGAACCAATAGATACACCTTATTAATTTGGTTGTATTTTGTTTCAAAAAGAGTGTGTAAAACTTTAGAGCCTAAGGTGCCTGTTGCTCCTGTTAAGATAATATTCATTACTGTTATTGTGTAAGTAAGGTTTGTGTATAAAAAAGCTCTTTTCCAAATAGATTTATATATAGGAAAAGAGCTAAGTTATTTTATAGTGCTAAAAAATTAGTATCTGTAATGTTCTGGCTTGTATGGGCCTTCTACTGTTACACCAATATAACTAGCCTGATCTTCTTTTAACTCAGTAAGTTCAACGCCAATTTTAGCTAAGTGTAATTTGGCTACTTTTTCATCTAAAGCTTTTGGTAGCATATAAACATCGTTTCCGTATGCTTCTTTGTTGTTCCAAAGTTCTATTTGAGCTAAAGTTTGGTTTGTAAAAGAGTTACTCATTACAAAGCTAGGGTGTCCTGTAGCGCAACCTAAGTTTACTAAACGACCTTCTGCTAAAAGAATAATATCTTTTCCGTTTATAGTGTATTTATCAACCTGTGGCTTAATTGTGTTTTTGGTGTTACCGTGTTTCTCGTTTAACCATCCTACTTGGATTTCGTTATCAAAGTGACCAATGTTACAAACAATAGTTTTGTCTTTCATAGCTTCAAAATGCTCAGCACGTACAATATCTTTGTTACCAGTTGTTGTAATAATAATGTCAGCATTACCAACAACAGTCTCTAGTCTTTTTACTTCAAAACCGTCCATTGCAGCTTGTAATGCACAAATTGGATCAATTTCTGTAACAGTTACTATAGAGCCTGCGCCTTTAAAAGAGGCAGCAGTACCTTTACCAACATCACCATAACCACAAACAACAACACGCTTACCAGCTAACATAACATCTGTAGCTCTACGTATAGCATCTACGGCAGATTCTTTACAACCGTATTTGTTATCAAATTTAGATTTAGTAACAGAATCATTTACGTTAATTGCAGGCATTGGTAATGTACCATTTTTAACACGCTCGTAAAGTCTGTGTACACCAGTTGTAGTTTCTTCAGATAAACCATTAATTCCTTCTGCTAACTCTGGATATTTATCTAAAACCATATTAGTTAAATCTCCACCATCATCCAATATCATGTTTAAAGGCTTGCGATCTTCGCCAAAAAATAAAGTTTGTTCTATACACCAGTCAAACTCTTCTTCTGTCATATCTTTCCAAGCATAAACAGCAGTTCCTGCAGCAGCAATTGCAGCGGCAGCTTGGTCTTGAGTAGAAAAAATGTTACATGAACTCCAAGTAACCTCTGCTCCTAAAGCTTGTAAAGTTTCTATTAAAACGGCAGTTTGTATTGTCATATGCAAGCAACCTGCAATTCTAGCACCTTTAAGAGGCTGAGAATCTTTGTACTCTTCTCTTAAAGACATTAAACCTGGCATTTCTGCTTCAGCTAATTCAATTTCTTTTCTTCCCCAATCTGCTAGAGAAATATCTTTTACCTTATTTGGTACGTAAGCAACTGTATTTGAGCTCATTTTTTCTTTTTTTCGTATTTTTAATAAAAAGAAACACTTTGGCGTAGCGTTTTAAATAGTTAAATTCGCTTACCAATACTATTTCATTTGCCTTAAGCAGTGCAAAGATACTAATATCTTAAATAATGCTATGCCTCTTTACAAAACTATAACAGTAAACAATACCACAAAACTCTACATTTGGAAAATAGAAGAGTCTGAGGCGGAATTAGCTGATCCAATTGCACTTACAGATCATTGTCAAAATAGATTAAGTGGAATGAAATCTGATATGCATAGAAAAGGTTTTTTAAGTATTAGGCATTTGCTTAAACAAGCTGGTTATACAGATTTTGATTTGAGATATGATGAGGTAGGAAAACCACATCTAAAAGACGGTAATTTTATATCAATAACACATTCTCATCACTTTACAGGCATTATTATTAGTGAGGTAGAAGAGGTTGGTATTGATATAGAAATGCAGCGTGATAAAATTTTAAAAATAGCGCATAAATTTACTCCAATTGAAGAATATAAAACCATAGCCAATGTATCTGCTTTACTGCAAAAGTTAACTGTAGTTTGGGGAGCAAAAGAATCGCTTTATAAAATTTATGCACAAAAAGGATTAAGTTTTTTACATCATATAAATGTAAAAGATTTTACGTTTGCAGATGAGCAAACAACAGCAGAGATTTTATACCAAGGAGCATCTTCATTTTACAATGTAGCTTTTTTAGAATTTGAGGGTTTTACTTGTGTTTATGCATTAAAAACAACATAGACTTACTAATTTATTACTAATAATTTTACAATGAATATTTCTGTAGAACTTACATTTTCACCGCTTCAAGATACGTTTGAAGAGCATATAATTAATTTTATTAAAAAACTAAGAGCATCTGAATTAACAATTTTAGAAAACCCATTAAGTACCCAAGTTTATGGAGATTATGATGAGGTAATGCAGGTTTTAAACATAGAAATTAAAGAAGCGTTTGATTTAATGGACAAAGGATTGCTTTTTATGAAAATTGTAAAATCTGACAGAAGCGATTATGAGCCACATTTTTGATTGGATTTTTGCGCAGTATAATGGCGTGCCAACACATTTAATAGTTTTAGAATCTATTGGTGTTTTATTTGGATTGCTAAGTGTTATTTACTCTAAAAGAGAAAACATATTGGTTTTTCCAACAGGTATTATTAGCACCGCTATTTTTGTGTATATATTACTAGTGTATGGACTGTTGGGTGATATGATGATAAATGCATATTATTTTTCTATGAGTATCTATGGTTGGTACATTTGGACAAGAAAAGTAGATGCTAATCATTTTATACCAATAACCACAACTACAGTTAAAGATAGAAAATGGTCCGTATTTTTATTTGTATTTACTGTTGTGTTTGTAGCCTTAATTTATTTATTTTTTGATAAATTTAATAGCTGGACCTCTTATGTAGACACATTTACTACAGCAATTTTCTTTGTGGGTATGTGGTTAATGGCAAAAAAGAAGATAGAAAACTGGATATATTGGATTATAGGAGATATAATTTCTGTTCCATTGTATCTTTATAAAGGGCTTGTTTTTACGGCCTTACAATATTTTGTTTTTACAGGAGTAGCAATTTTAGGATATTTAGCATGGAAGAAAAGTATAGGCAAAAGCCCACAGACGTTATTAAAGTAGTTTTGTTTGGGCCAGAGTCTACTGGTAAAACAACGCTGTCAGAACAATTAGCAAGGCATTACCATTCTGTTTGGGTCCCAGAGTATGCTAGGGAGTATTTGCAAGATAAATGGAACAACGAACGTAAAACCTGTGAACCCAAAGACCTTTTGCCAATTGCAGAAGGACAAATGAGAATTGAGAACAGCCTAGCTGAAAAAGCAACAGATGTTCTTATTTGTGATACAGATTTGTTAGAAACAAAAGTATACTCAGAAGCCTATTACATTGGCACTTGTGATCCTGTTTTAGAAAAATACGCTTTAGAAAATACGTACGATTTATACTTTTTAACCTATATAGACGTTCCTTGGGAGGCAGATGATTTAAGAGATAAGCCAGGAGAGCGCCAAGAAATGTTTAATTTTTTTGAGCAAACATTGCTAAAGTATAACAGGAATTTTATTACTTTAAGGGGCGGTAAGGCAGAAAGACTAGCTACAGCAGTAGCAGCAATAGACAAAATATTAAAAAATAGATGAATTTTACAGATATAGATTTACAGCAATTTGCAGCAAAAGGAATTACCAACGAAAAGGTTTTAGGTCAAATAGAAACCTTTAAAGAGGGGATACCTTTTGTAAATTTATCTAAAGCAGCCGTTGTGGGTGATGGTATCTTAAAATTTACAACAGATGAAGAGCAGCAATTAATTTCTTTATTTGAAAAAGAACGTACAGCTAAAAAATTGCTGAAATTTACGCCTGCCTCTGGTGCGGCAACACGTATGTTTAAGGCTTTGTTTGCTTTTTTAGAAGTATATAACCCTAAAAAACAAACATTACAAGAGTATATAAATACATCAGAAGATGGTGCTGTTAAGGCTTTTACAGAAGGGTTAAAGAGTTTCCCTTTTTATGATGATGTAAAACAGCGTATAGGGTCTAATTTTTCTTCTACAGGTGAGGAGGTTTATGCTTTTGTAAGTGAGTTGCTTTCTGATGAAAAATTAAATTATGGTTTTTATCCTAAAGGTTTATTGCCTTTTCATAACTATAAAGACCAAATTGTGACTCCTTTTTATGAGCATTTGAGAGAAGCCGCTTTATACGCTGCTACGGATAATAAAGCAAAACTGCACTTTACAATATCTGAACAACACCAACAAATGTTTTTAGATAAGGAAGAGCAAGTCTTGGGTAAAGTGAAAAAGGAAACAGGAGTTAGCTTTAGTGTGGACTATTCTTTTCAAAAAAAAGAAACAGATACTATTGCTGTAGATATGAGTAACAAGCCTTTTAGGCTTAAAAACGGAAGTTTGTTATTTAGACCTGGAGGACACGGAGCCTTAATAGAAAACTTAAACGATAAAACAGCAGATGTTATTTTTATTAAAAATATAGATAATATAGTTGTTGAGGAGCATTTAGAAACGATAGCTAACAGCAAAAAAATGTTAGCAGGTTTTTTATTAAAAGTACAGAACAAAGCTTTTAAATATGCATCAATTTTGGATAATAATGATATTGATGACGAGTTGATTAATGAAATTAGATTATTTTTAAAAGAAGAGCTGAATGTCAGGTTTAAAAATGGTTTTATTCATTTAGGGAAAAAAGATCAAATAGCACTTTTAAAAGATTATATTAATAGGCCAATTAGGGTTTGTGGTATGGTTAAAAATCTAGGTGATCCAGGAGGCGGACCTTTTTGGATTAAAGATTATCAAGAAAACGTGTCTTTGCAAATAGTTGAATCTGCACAGATAGACACCTCTAATTACAACCAAGCCAAAATATTACAAAATGCAACACATTTTAATCCTGTAGATTTAGTTTGTGGTGTTAAAAATTACAAAGGAGAAAAATATAATTTGTTAGAATTTGTAAATGAAAAGCAAGGATTTATAACAGAAAAAACAAAAGAAGGAAGGCCTGTAAAGGCCTTAGAGTTGCCTGGTCTTTGGAACGGAGCAATGGCATATTGGAACACAATTTTTGTAGAGGTGCCAAGTATTACTTTTAATCCGGTAAAAACAGTAAACGATTTACTTAAATCTGCTCACCAACCTAAATAGTTATATGTTTTCCTGTATTTATTAATTTCATTAACAAATACAGGAAAACATAGGTTTTGTGTAAAATGTCTTAGTATTATGCTGTTGTATGTGTTTAAACTTGCTGTAAATACTCCCAATTTCATAATATAGGTTTAGTTGCAGAGGTTAATAAAATTAACTTTTTTTTATGATTACAAGAAAGTGTGCCATACATTTGCTCTTATCTCAAAGGGGTGCTTATTTATGTAGGCTGAGATTATACCCAACGAACCTGAGCAGATAATGCTGCTAAGGGAAGTAATAGCAATACAAAATATTAGTGTTAGCTAGGTTTAAAGGCAAGTAACAAATAGAGTTTGCCACTCTTAAAAATCAATATAATTTAATAAAAATAACAGCCCCTTTTATTTGTAATACTATTACGAATGAAAACAAACTGTTTTAAATTTAATGCTACTGCACGCAAAAATAGCAGTAATAATAGGCAGCCTAGCTTAAAAACTTTAGGCGCAACTTTTGCTTTTTTTGGTTTAGCTTTTTCTGGTTTAGCTCAAGAAAAGGAAATAGACACTTTAGAAGGTAAAAAAGTGATTTTAGATGAGGTTTTGGTGTCAGGAATACGTGTTACAACACAATCTCCTGTTACATTTACAAATTTAACAAAAGAACAATTTAAGTCGCGTAACCTTGGTCAGGATATTCCAATTTTAATGAACTTTTTGCCAGCCGTAGTAACCACTTCAGATGCAGGTGCTGGTGTTGGTTACACAGGAATTAGGGTTCGTGGTACAGATGCTACGCGTGTAAATATTACCATAAATGGTATACCTTATAACGACTCTGAGTCTCACGGTACTTTTTGGGTAAATATGCCAGATTTTGCTTCTTCTACAGAGAATTTACAGCTGCAAAGAGGTGTGGGTACATCTACAAACGGTTCTGGTGCTTTTGGAGCTAGTTTAAACATTTTAACAGATGCCGTTTCTGAAGATGCTTACGGGCAAGTTTCTACATCAATTGGTAGTTTTAATACTTTAAAAAACAACATAAAGTTTAGTACTGGTTTGTTAAATAACCATATTGAAATTTCTGGTAGATTATCTAGGATAGCTTCAGATGGTTATGTAGACAGGGCTTCATCTAACTTAGAATCGTACTTTTTACAAGCCGCTTATGTAGATGACAATACTTTAATTAAGGCATTGCTTTTTGGAGGTAAACAAGTAACGTATCAATCTTGGGACGGTATAGATAGAAAAACATTAAAAGAAGACAGAACATACAACCCGGTTGGTGCATACCAAGATGAAAATGGAGTTACTCAATTTTATGAAAATGAAAATGATGATTACAAGCAAGATCATTTTCAACTACTTTGGAACGAACAAATTTCTGATACTTGGTCTACTAACCTAGCGGTACACTATACAAAAGGACGTGGTTTTTTTGAGCAATACAAGGAAGATGAAGACCCTGCAGATTATAGCGGCATTGTGGCTGGTTTTAACGGAACAGGTGTTACAGATTTAATTAGAAGAAGGTGGTTGGATAATGATTTTTATGGAACTACTTTTTCTGCTAACTATAAAGAAAATGCTGTAAACTTTATTGTTGGTGGTGGTTACAGTAAATATAAAGGAGACCATTTTGGAGAAGTAATTTGGGCACAACAATTTGCAGTTAATAGTAGTTATGAAGACCGTTATTATGATGATAACTCTACTAAGACCGACTTTAATATCTACACTAAATTAAATTATGATGTAGATAATAAATGGAGCCTTTTTGGAGATGTACAATACAGAAGCGTTGGTTATAAAGCTAACGGAGAAGATACAGGTTTGGTAAATGATAGGTTTAACTTTATAAATCCAAAAGCAGGTGTAACCTTTAACTTAAATAAAAATAATAATTTTTATGCTTCTTTTGCTGTAGCAAGTAGGGAGCCTAATAGAAATGATTATGAAGAGGGGTATCCTAAACCAGAAAAGTTATTTGATTATGAATTGGGCTGGCGCTATGTAACTTCTGCGGTGCAAGTAAATACAAACTTATATTCTATGATTTATGGAGATCAACTGGTTTTAACAGGTGGTTTAAACGATGTTGGTGCTCCGCTTAGGCAGAATGTAGATGGTTACCGTTTGGGTATAGAGGTAGATGCTAATATTGTTTTTAGTGATCAATTTTCAACAAGGCCAAATGTAGCGTTGAGTACAAATAAAAACAAAGATTTTGAAACAAACAGAGATGGAGTTTTAGAGAACTTAGGAGATACAAATATTGCATATTCTCCTAGTGTTGTAGCAGGAAATATTTTTACATATTCGCCAAAAGAGAACATAAAATTATCTTTTTTATCTAAATTTGTGGGCGAACAATACTTAAGTAACACAGACACAGCAAAATCTAAACTAGATAGCTATTTTGTAAATGATTTTAATGTGGCTTACGAGATAAAATTTAATAAAATATTTAAGTCAGTTGTGTTAAGCGGGCTAGTAAATAATGTTTTTAATGAAAAATATGTATCTAACGGATACACTTATTTAAACAATTGGAAAACTCCTGGTACTACTTTTGAAGTACAAGGTTATTACCCGCAAGCAGGAACTAACTTTTTGTTAGGAGCTACATTTAACTTTTAAAATTTTGAACACTAACCATGTTTATAAAGGGGTGAGCCTTATTTTAGGTTTGCCCTTTTTTTAATTTCTAACGGTAACAATATTTCCGTTAATAGACGAGCTATAAAAAAGCATATCGTGGTATCTTGTATCGCCTTCTGGTCTATTTAAAAACTGACCTGTAAATAAATTATATTTATAGTCTTCGCAAGAGCAAGTAACATTTTGTTTATCAGCATCTAAAATCATTGTAGAGCAAGCACTAGGTTCGTGGTTGGGACAACTAGCTTCAAAAGCCATAAAATTATCAAAACCTGTGTTTATTACAAATATACCCTTGGTGCCAACACCTTGACTGCCTACGTATACACCACTTCCTGTATTTTTTAAAGCACTGTATGATGGTAAGTTTAAGTTTAAATCTATTCTAAAACCTATCTCTTGTAAATAAGGGTTTCTGTTGGTTCTACCGCTATCGCAGGCAAATAAAAGTAAAACTGCAAAAAGTGAAAAAAGTGATCTCATAATATATTCTCTTAGTACTAATACAACAGCAAATGTGAACAAAAATTATGTATATTTGTATAAAATCCTCTAGAAATAAGAGGATTTTCTTATTTATAAAACGATAATGTTATGAGTAACGTATCTTATTATACCGCAGAAGGTTTAAAAAAGTTAAAAGACGAGCTTAATCAGCTTAAAGATATAGAGCGCCCAAAAGCGTCACAGGCAATTGCAGAAGCAAGAGATAAAGGAGATTTATCTGAAAATGCTGAGTATGATGCAGCTAAAGAAGCACAAGGATTGTTAGAGCTTAAAATTTCTAAGTTAGAAGAAATTGTTTCTGGAGCCAGAATTATTGATGAGTCTCAGTTAGATACATCTAAGGTGTTAGTTTTATCTACGGTTAAATTGAAAAATCAATCTAACGGTATGGAAATGAAATATACTTTAGTTGCAGAAAGTGAGGCCGATTTAAAAACAGGAAAAATATCTGTAAACTCTCCAATAGGTAAAGGTTTGCTAGGTAAAAGTGTTGGTGATGAGGCAGAAATTGCTGTGCCAAACGGAAAAATTAAACTTACAATTTTAGAAATAACCAGAGCGTAATGGCATCTATTTTTACCAAAATAATAAATGGCGAAATACCTTGCTATAAAGTAGCAGAGGATGCTAATTATTTTGCTTTTTTAGATATTAGTCCAAATGCAAAAGGGCATACACTTTGTGTGCCTAAGCTAGAGGTAGATAAAATTCTAGATTTAGATGAAGAAACCTATATGGGTTTAATGGCTTTTTCTAGAAAAGTAGGTAAAGCTATAGAAGCTGTTATTCCTTGTAACCGTGTTGGTATGTCTGTAATAGGTTTAGAAGTGCCTCACGTGCACGTGCATTTAATACCATTAAATTCTATGGCAGATGCTTCCTTTAAAAAGAAGGAGGAAGTTACTAAAGAAGAGTTTAAATTACTAGCTGCAGCAATAGCTGCTAAAATTCAATAATTTTCTGTGTAAAAACATACACCGCTGCAGCTACTACAGCTGTTAGTATAAGCATAACAATGTAAAATAAAGAGGTGAATTTTACACTTGTTTTTTGTGGTATAGCTAATTTTTGGTAATAGTTAAAAGAGCGCTCTATATCGTCTGTCCAGTTTACAGGATATATAGTAGAGTGACATCTTTGGCATTTGATATCATTAGTAACCTCATTGGTGGTTTTGTGTATAAATTTCCCAAATTTTTGCTTTTGATAAAACGTAACCGTTAGCTCGTTATGAAAACATTCCGGGCAGTTATTTTTTATATTAGCCTCTTTAAGTACTACTAAATTCTCCTTAGACATAGTTAAACTTTTGTTTTTAACGAAATCTGCATCACAGTGCCATCTTTGCTCGAAGATAATACTTTTACTTTTCCGTTATGGTATTCTTCTACAATTCTTTTAACCAAAGACAGTCCTAAACCCCAGCCACGACGCTTAGATGTGTGCCCTGGATTAAAAATTGAAGCATAGTTTCCTTTGGGTATTCCGTGCCCAGTGTCAGACACTAAAATATTAACAATACTTCCGGCAGGGATAATTTCTATAGCAATATGGCCTTTGCCTCGCATAGCGTCAATTCCATTTTTTACAAGATTTTCAATGGTCCAGTTAAATAAAGGTTTGTTTAGCATAACAGGTAGTTCATCAACCTTACTGTCAAAAGAAAATTGTATAAGTTTAGAGCTTCTTCGTTTTAAATAGTCAAAAGCACTTTTTGTCTCGGCAACAATATCTTTTTCTTCAAGCTTAGGCAATGATCCTATGTTAGAAAACCTGTCTGTTATGGTTTGTAATCTAGAGATATCTTTTTCTATTTCTACAGATATTTCTGGATTTATATTTTCATCTTTTAAAAGTTCATTCCATCCTAAAAGAGAGGTAAGCGGAGTGCCAATTTGGTGTGCTGTTTCTTTGGCCATGCCAGCCCAAAGTTTACTCTGTTCAGATGCTTTGTTTGTTTTAAAGAAAAAGAAAATTACGGCGCCAAATAAGAATATGATTAAAAGTAGCGCTAAAGGGTAATATTTTAAATTGTTTAAAACCTCAGAGTTACCGTAATATAAAGTAGCAATTAACTCTCCTTTATGTGTCATTAAAATAGGCGTATTTTCTTTTTTAAAATCTTCTATTTTTTGTTTGATGAATGTAGTGTCTTTTGCTTTTTTACTTTCTATGTTTTTAGCATTGAGTGTACCGTTTTTATTCACCAGAATCATTGGTGTAGAAGTATTGTTCTGAAAAATTTTTAAGTGTAAATCACCTAAGTCTTCAGTTTGTGAAGAATTACGAAACTCTGTTTGTGCCGTAGCCCAAATCTCCATTTTATGGCGTTCTTCTTTTTTAAATTGTTCAAAAAAACTATTTGTATTCCATAAAATAAGGCTTACAATAAAGAAAGCCCCAATCATTAAGGAAATGTTTATAGTTTTGTTTTTTGGGTTAAAATTCATCTAGCCAATTATAGGGTTTAAAGATAACGTAATTTAATGCACATTTGGTATTTCTATCTCTGCATCTTGTTTTAAATAGCGTACAAATTATGTACCTTTGCATTCTATGAAAAAAACAATATCTATAGTTCCAAACGAGGTAACCACAGCAAAATTGCATGGTTATCTTTTGGGGGCAGTTGGTCCTAGACCTATAGCATTTGCTAGTACAGTAGATAAAGATGGTAATCCTAATTTATCTCCGTTTAGCTTTTTTAATGTATTTAGCGCAAATCCGCCAATTCTTATATTTTCGCCTGCTAGGCGTGTAAGAAACAATACAACAAAGCACACGCTAGAAAATGTATTAGAGACCAAAGAAGTTGTTGTAAATATTGTAAATTACCCAATAGTGCAGCAAATGTCTTTGTCTAGTACAGAGTATGCTGCTGGTGTAAATGAGTTTAAAAAGGCAGGTTTAACAATGTTAAAGTCTGATGTGGTTACACCTGCAAGAGTAGCAGAATCTCCTGTTCAGTTTGAGTGTAAAGTTACAAAAGTAGAGGCTTTGGGTGATGAAGGTGGTGCTGGAAACCTAGTTTTTTGTGAGGTTGTAAAAGTACACGTAGATACAGCTGTTTTAGATGAAAACGGAGTTATAGATCAGCATAAAATAGATCTTGTGGCACGTATGGGAGGTAATTGGTATAGTAGGGCAAACCAAGGTATGTTTGAAGTTCCAAAACCATTATCTACACTAGGTATTGGTATAGATAGTTTGCCTGCTAAAATAAAAAACAGTAAGTTGTTGTCTGGTAACGATTTAGGTTTTTTAGGAAATATAGAAGAGTTACCATCTGTAGAGAGTGTAACACAATTTGTAGAAAATAATGAAGAGGCCCAAGCAGTATTAGCAACTAATGACAGTATGCAACTACAGTTAAAAGCTAAAGAGTTTATTTTTAATGAAGATGTAGTAGGAGCATTAAAGCTTTTAATAGCTGGTATAGATATTATAGAGTAAGAACTAAATTAATAAACACGCATAAGAAACTAATTTAAGATGGAAGTACAAGGAAAAGTAAAAATGGTTGGGGAAACTCAGACTTTTGGAAGTAACGGATTTAGAAAAAGAGAAGTAGTTGTTACAACAGAGGAGCAATATCCACAACATATAATGGTAGAGTTTGTTCAGGATAAATGCGATTTATTAAACGGATACAGTGTTGGGCAACCAGTAAAAATTAGCATTAACTTAAGAGGTAGAGAATGGGTTAACCCACAAGGAGAAACAAAATATTTTAACTCTATACAAGGTTGGAGAATTGAAAACCTACAAGGAGCAGCTCCAGAAGGTGGAGCGGGAATACCTCCAGTAGCACCAGCACAAGCTTTTGAGCCAGCTGATAATTTAAATGAAGAAGATCACGACGATTTGCCTTTCTAGGTTAAATGGTGAATCCTATATGTTATTTAACAGATAAGTTAGAGTTTCCTCCAGTACATACAGCTAATGAAGAAGGTTTGTTAGCGGCTGGAGGAGATTTATCTGTAGAACGATTACAACTTGCCTATAAAAGCGGAATTTTTCCTTGGTTTGATGATGATAGATTGCCACTTTGGTGGAGTCCAGATCCAAGAATGGTATTGTTTCCGCAAGAATTAAAAGTTTCTAAAAGTATGCGTAAGCTTTTACGCGATGAGGCTTTTACTGTTACAAAAAATAAAAAATTTGAAGAAGTAATTCACCGTTGTGCTACTGTACCAAGAGACGGGCAGCCAGGCACGTGGATTACCCAAAATATGCAAAACGCATATATAGAATTGCATAAAAAAGGCTTTGCACACTCTTATGAGGTTTGGTTAGATAATCAACTGGTAGGTGGTTTGTACGGCATAGATTTAGGTACCGTGTTTTGTGGAGAAAGTATGTTTAGTGATGTTAGCAATGCATCTAAATATGGTTTTATAACAATGGTACAAGAAATGCAAACTAACAATTACAAACTTATAGATTGCCAAGTCTACACCCAGCATTTAGAGAGTTTAGGCGCTAGAGAAATAGATAGGGATTATTTTATGGAGTTTATAAAATAGTTGTGCTTAATTTTGAAACCGTGCTAAAAACAAACTTTCATCCTTCCGGAAAACATCTTGCTGATATAAAAAATTGGTTGATCAAAGAATCGAATATAACGAATAGCGGATTTTATTGTAATTGGAAGGTAATTGAAGGCGAGTTTGCGAAAAATAATGTAGCTGTAATAACCGAAAATGATTTTGCAATCGGATTTACAGTCTATAGAATCTATGAATTTCGAGCAGTAATCGATATAGCCGAAACAAAACCAACTGAAAGGAAAAAAGGAATTGCAAGAAAATTAATTAGTGATACTTTAGAATACTTTGGACAAAAAGGTATTTTAGTTTGTGAGCTATTTTGTTCGCCTGAAAATTCAGAGCCTTTTTGGAAAAAAATTGGATTTGAAAATTTCCCTGATTTACCACATAATTCAAGAATTAATATGTTCAAACCACTCGTTGAGACTTTAAAGTCGACTGAAAAAGCAGAATCTGAAACAAAAATCAGCTTGTGGAATTGTGAACCTTATCAAGCGGTCAGAGAAAAGCCAAAATGGAATTGGGACTTGAATTTCGCAGAGGACAATGAGACTTTGACAAAACCGATTATTTTCCCAGTTTCAGGTGATTGGCAAGTGGAATTGACAAAAAATGGACAAAAAATAGTAACGGAAAAAGTTAAAAGATTTCCGATTGATTTAGTAGATTATGGTAGTTTTATGATTATCCGAAAATTAACACATATAAACCGTAACTGACGGTTATACGAAAACGTTGGCAACAAGACGATAGAAAAAGTAATGGAACAAAACGGTGAAAAATATGATAGTTTCAGAATAGCTGTTCCAGCAGATTATAAAGAAATATTTTCTCATTTCTATTTTGCCGAAAATAAATCTAATAAAACCATAACAAAAACCTTATTGCCATCATACCAAACTATTTTAATTTTCAATTTTGGCGCAAGTGCAATACTTAATTCTAAAAACAATTCACATATAGAAATAGAGAGGTGTATTGTTTTGGGAACAATACGGAAGGCATTTGATTATTCTTTACCTCCAAACACAAAAATTTTGGTTGCTAATTTCAAAGACGATGCGTTTTATCGTTTTTTTGGAAATTCTTTACTTGCTAAAAACTTACCCGTTAACCCAGATGAATTATTAAATGAAAATTGCTTTACTGCAATGTGGTATAAACTAAATAAAATTGTTGATGTAAACCAGCAAGTAAATTACATTCTTGAATTTTGCTCATTTTATATAAAGGAGCGTGATAAAGTTGCTGAACAATTATTAAAATTCACTAAAAAAAACTTAAACCCCATTAAGTCTGTTGCTAGCCAGAATAACCAAACAGAAAGAAATATTCAAATTAAACAAAAAAAGTACTTTGGGTATTCTGCTAAAGAAATTAACCGTTACCAACGTTTTTTAAAGGCGATTGAATACATTGGCAAGAGTGCTTCAAAGATTTCAAAAGAAGATTGGTTTACTATTATAAATGATTGTGGTTACTATGACCAAAGTCAACTAATTAACGACTTTAAATATTACATTAATATTAGTCCCACAGAATATCTAAAATTTCAACAAGATATATGTAATCCAGTAAACTGATTTTCGTTTTCTTACAATTTTAATAGAAAGCAACATTCTACTTTTGCTCTAAAGCATTTTAAAAAAGTAGAAAAATGAAACATTTAATCATTTACGCTCATCCAAATGAACAAAGTTTGAATGGATACCTAAAAAAAATAGTTTTTGATACACTAAACCAACAAAGACACGAAATAAAAGTTAGGAATTTGTATCAACTTAATTTTAATCCTGTACTTTCTTTAGAAGATATAGAAGGACAAAGAAAAGGAAAAGTTTATGAGGATGTAAAAGCAGAGCAGAATTACATTGCTTGGGCAGATAGTATTACTTTCATCTATCCAATTTGGTGGACTGGTTTACCCGCTATTATGAAAGGTTACATTGACCGTGTTTTTAGCTATGGTTTCGCCTATAAGTATGATAAAGGAATTCAAAAAGGCTTACTTGCGGGTAAGCAAGCCATAATTATTAATACACACGGAAAATCACGACAAGAGTATAACGATATAGGAATGGATAGAGCTCTTAAGCTTACGTCGGATAAGGGAATTTATACCTATTGTGGTTTAGAGGTTAAACACCATTTATTTTTTGACCAAGCGGATAGAGTAGATGCTGAAATTATTGAGCAGTGGGCAAAGGAAATCAAATCAATATTTTAAAATTGATAAAAATATGATCTATTTGCGAATCCCGATGTTCTGGGATTCGCTTTTTTTTTAATACACTAATTGTCTAGTGCAATTTTCACTAAAATGTCAACTACTTTAAACTACTTGCTGTGTGTGGGTTACTTAGCAACTCTTTAAAAACAGCCCAACGTTTTTCTGGTTGGTCCACAGTACCACCTTTTGCTTTTACATAATCTGCAACTAGGTCTTTACCTAAATTATAGTTTATAACATAGCTACGGTATTGGTCTATAAAACGTGTGCGTTGCAATGCTCTGTCTGGCGCGTAAAACAAATATTTTTCTAGCCATTTAGCAGCTTCTTCTCTAGAGATTTCTCCGTTTAAATATTTTCTTGCAGCTTCATTACCTGCGTAATTTAATTTGCCAATTAACCCTAGAATTTTATAGTATTTATCTGCCTTGCTAGCATCTAAACCTGCAATAGGGAAAAGTACTTCTTTTTCAAAAGCAACACGTTCATCCCCAGGGAAAGCTACGTCTATACCATAGTTTGCACTACCTTCTGCAATTAAAGACTGCGGAGAAAATAATGGATATACCGAAAATTCTTTCCATCCTTTGGCATCAACTAAATTTTGTTCTAATAGCGCGTTAAATACATGGTGACCAGGGTAACCCTCGTGGCAAGCTAAGTCTATTGCACGCTGAATAAAAATTGGAAAATCTGTATTTATCTGTATTAAACTTTTACTTTTTCCTTGGTAGTAATTGTAACCAGACCAGCTTTTATCGTTTACATATTCTAAAACAAAATCTTCATTCTGCGGTAATTTAAAATGGTGGTTTGTTCTTTTTCTTGCTTCTGTTATAGCTACTCTAAAAACAGTATCTAACTTATCTTTTGGTATTATAAATTGCTGTTCAAAAGCGGTATATCTAGTGGCTAAATCTTCATCCCCAGGTAACTCTTCTTCAAGTGCGGCAATAAGTTTGTTAAAGTGTTCTTCTGTAAAATGCGGTGGTTCTGCATCATACAAAAGTTTAGCTTCTTCATCAAAACTATAGGTTTTGCCTGCCAGCATCTCTAACTTAGTTTTTACAGCAATTAGTTGCTTTTTAAACATCGTATGTCTTGCGGTTTCAATACTAGAAAAAGCAGTTGTATCTACTAAATTAGCGTTTTCTATTAATGTGTTGGCTCTGGCAATAAAATCTGAAGCTGGTATAGTATCTAATTTAGCTGAGGTTGGTTTCCATTCTTCTGGACCGTAATAAGCATCAACAAAATCACTATTATATTGTCCTACTTCTAAAACCAGTTTTACATAATCTTCTGCTAAAGCATTCATTTTAGGTTTTTCTGGTGGTTTACTACAAGATCCTAATGCTATTACAGCAAATAAGGCTGCTATTTTATTTTTCATAGGTGTTATTCTTTAGTGGTAATGTTTAAAAGACTCTCATTAAACAAATTAAAAATACGTGTATATTCATCTGTCCAGCTACTTGGTTCTACAAAACCGTGACGCTCTACAGGATATACGGCCATTTCCCAATTCTTTTTTTCTAACTCTATTAAGCGCTGAGATAAACGTACCATATCTTGAAAGTGCACATTGTCATCTACCATACCGTGTAGAATTAATAAGTCTCCCTTTAAACCATCTGCAAAATAAATAGGAGAACTTCTTCTGTAAGCAATACTATCTGTAACAGGGGTATTTAAAATACGTGCAGTATAACCGTGGTTGTAAGCAGCCCAATCACCAACCGAACGTATTGCAGCACCAGCTTTAAAAGTGTCTGGAGCATTAAACATTCCCATTAGCGTAATAAAGCCACCATAAGAACCACCGTAGATTCCAACTTTATCTTTGTCAATCCCGTATTTTTCTACAAGTAATTTTGCGCCATCCACTTGGTCCGATAGATCTTTGCCTCCCATATGACGGTAAATGCCTGTGCGCCATTTGCTGCCATAACCAGCGCTGCCTCTGTAATCTATATCTAAAACAGTATACCCGTTATCTACCAATAGGTTATGAAACATATACTCTCTGTAGTAAGAGCTCCACCATTTATGAGCATTTTGTAAATAACCAGCTCCGTGTACAAAAATTATGGCAGCTTTATTTTTTGTTGTTGTTTTAGGTTGATATAACCTTGCGTAAACCTCTGCACCATCTTCTGCATTAAAAGTAATTACTTCAGGATCTTTCCAGTTGTATTTTTTAAAGTTAGGGGTAAGTGAGTTTGTTATTTGTTTTGGAGCTGTTTTAGCTCTATTTTTTATTGGGTTAGGCTGTAAATATAATTCTGTTGGTTTATTGCTGTATGAGTATAAAATAGCCATTTGGCGTTCATCTGGAGATAAAGTAACCTCGTTATTACCAACCATTGTAGTTAACTGAGTTAATTTACCGCCTTTTAATGGCATTGTATAAAATTGTCTGTCTCCAGGATGATTTTTATTAGCCGTAAAATACCAACGTTTTTTGTCTATAGATATGGTTGGTTCATAAATTTCAAAATTACCAGAGGTAAGTGCTTTTGTTTTTTTGGTTAACACATTAGTGCTGTACAAATGAGAATATCCCGTTTTTTCAGACTGGTACCAAATACTATTGTCATCTGGTAACCAACCTAAATTGCCCCAACCAATTCCTGGGCCGGCAATCCAAGCTTTATCGTGCTGGTGGTCTAAATTTGTAACAGTACCATCAGCAAGGTTTAAAAGAACTATCCAACGGTCTTTATAATCGTTAGAGCTAATGTCTAAAACGGCTTTTTTGCCATCTGCACTCCAAATAGGACCAACTATGTAGCCAATTCTGTTGTCGTTTTTATAGGCTTTGTTTGGGTAATCTTTAGTATACTCTGGTACATAGTCTAAACCTTCTAAATTATCTAAAGATACAGGATACGTTTTTTTGTTTTTAATATCGTAAATATGAAGCTCGTAGCTGCTTGGCTTGTCGCCAACCTTAGAGCGAGTATTTTCATTTTCTACATAACCAGATTCTGTTACAAAGTGTGGCATTGTAGTACGCTTGTTATTTGCATAAGTAGCGGCAATATAGGTTACATAACTACCATCTGTACTAATACTCTGACTACTAATAGATTTGCCTTCTGTGTATATAGAAAACAACTCTTTTTCTTTGTAACGCTTCATTGCCTTTTTACGAGCATCTTCTTTTGCTTTACGCTCTTTTAAAACATTAAAAAGAGCAAGTTGGTCGTTACGTAACCACTCGTCTTTATCGCTTAAACGTTTTTCTTGATCTTTTTTATCTGTAAAATTTGTGATTTGTACAGTTGCACCAGTTGTTGTATTCCAAGTATAAATATTTTGTCCTTTTTGATATGCAATTTTACTGTCGTACTCTATAAATTTAGCATTTCTTTCTCGGTCTTCTGTCTGTGTAATTTGTATGGTTTTGTTGGTGGCAACATCAGTATAAAAAATGTCTCCACGTTTTACATATACTTTTTTTGTTCGTTCAGAATTAAAAGTAGGGAAAGAGGGTATGTTGTATTCGGTTTCAAAATCTACTTTGGCTGTTTTTGTTGTGTTTAGATTGTACACATATAATGAGTCGTTAAATGCATTTTCTGTGTTCCAATTAAAGTAAATGCTTTTACTGTCTTGAGCCCATTTAGGGGCAGAAGGTAAGTGGCCAACAAAGGCATCTCCTTGCATAATTTGTTTAATGCTTAAAACCGATTTGTTATTTTCTTGTGCGTAGATTGATAACGAGCAAAGCAGAATGCTTATGCTAAAAAGGAACTTCTTTTTCATTTTTTTTGGTTCTTTCTGATGATTTTTAGACTAGGTCAGCGTCTGTAGTTTTTTAATGCACTAAAGTTAGCATTATTTCCAATTACATAATAATATATTCCAAGTATCTGTTTGGCCTGTAAATGTATGGTTGCGGAATATGAAACTTAATTTAAGTAAAAACTAAAATAGCAAAAATGGATTCTCAATTTAAAAAAAAGGAATAAAAAAAGGCTGGTAAAAACCAGCCTTACTAATATTATGAGTGTTATAAAATTAATTTACAACCAATACAAAATAGTTCTTTTTACCACGTTGTAATAAAACAAACTTATTGTTAATTAGGTCTTTGCTTGTAATAACGTAATCTTCTTTTACTTTTTCTTTATTTACAGAAATAGAATTTTGTTTAAGTTCTCTACGCGCAGCACCATTAGAGTCTAAAAATTGAGTTTTAGCAGCTAAAGCACCAATCATATCTAAGCCTTCTTCAATATCGGTTTTAGTTACTTCTGCTTGTGGTACACCTTCAAAAATATCTAAAAAAGTTTTTTCGTCTAGTGTTTTTAAATCTTCAGAAGTAGATTTTCCAAATAAAATATTACTTGCTTTTATAGCATTGTCTAAATCTTGTTTAGAGTGTACGCTAATGGTAATTTCTTCGGCTAATTTTTTCTGTAAAGCACGCATATGTGGCGCCTCTTTGTGTTCTGTAATTAAGGCATCAATCTCTTCTTTAGTTAAAAAAGTAAAGATTTTTATAAATTTTTCTGCATCCTCATCTGACGTGTTTAGCCAGTATTGGTAAAATTTATAAGGAGAAGTACGTTCTGCATCTAACCAAATGTTACCACCTTCGGTTTTTCCAAACTTAGTACCATCTGCTTTTGTTATTAATGGGCAAGTAAGTGCGTAGCCTTTGCCGCTGCCAATTCTACGTATCATTTCTGTACCAGTAGTAATATTTCCCCACTGGTCACTACCACCCATTTGTAATGTACAGTTGTGTTCTTTAAACAAGTGGTAAAAATCGTACCCTTGTACTAATTGGTATGTGAACTCTGTAAAAGACATTCCTTCTTTGGCTTCAGAACTTAAACGTTTTTTTACAGAATCTTTAGCCATCATATAGTTAACGGTAATATGCTTACCAACATCACGAATAAAGTCTAAAAAAGAAAACTCTTTCATCCAATCGTAATTATTAACTAAAACAGCAGCGTTTTCTTCGTTGCTTTTAAAATCTAAAAAACGAGATAACTGGTCTTTTATAGCGTTTTGGTTGTGTCTAAGTGTTTTTTCATCTAATAAATTACGCTCAGCAGATTTGCCAGACGGATCACCAATCATACCTGTAGCTCCACCAATTAACGCATAAGGTTTGTGGCCTGCTAGTTGAAAATGACGCAACATCATTACACTAACCAAGTGGCCAATGTGTAAAGAGTCTGCAGTTGGGTCTATACCCACATAAGCAGCACGCATTTGTTCTAGTAAGTGTTCCTCTGTGTCGGGCATAACATCGTGTATCATCCCTCTCCATTTTAATTCTGCGATAAAATTAGAAGCCATTGTATTTTATATTTTGTAATAGTAGATGCAAATATAAAAGAAATAGAGAGCTTTGGCAGTAGTCTATGGTAAATTAAATTCCTAAATTTGAACTATGATATTGGTAACAGGAGGCACAGGATTGGTAGGTGCGCATCTTTTATTGCAGCTACTAAAAACAGAAGATAGTGTAAAGGCTATACATAGGCCAAGTAGCGACTTAGATAAGGTTAAAAAAGTATTTTCTTATTATGTAGATAATGCAGATGAGTTGTATGCTAAAATTAAATGGGTTGTTGCAGATATTACAGATATACCTGCTTTAGAGAATGCCTTTATTGGAGTTACACACGTGTATCATTGTGCTGCTTTAATTTCTTTTGACCCCAATGATTATTTTAGGTTAAGACGAACAAATGCAACAGGTACAGCTAATATTGTAAATTTTTGCTTAGCAAATAGTGTGGAAAAGCTAGCTTATGTAAGCTCTATTGCTACTATTGGGAAAAATGAAAACTCTCCTATTGTTACGGAAGAAACAGATTGGAATGAAGCAGATGTAAATGTATATGCAATTACAAAATATGCGGCAGAAATGGAAGTTTGGCGTGGCACACAAGAGGGGTTAGATGCTGTTATTGTTAATCCGGGTGTTATTTTAGGACCTGGATATTGGAACTCTGGTAGTGGACAGTTTTTTAGTAAAACAGCAGACGGATTAAAATACTACCCACCAAATGGTAGCGGATTTATTGGTGTTGGTGATGTTGTAGTTATGTGTATTAGGTTAATGAAATCTGACTTAAAAAACCAGCGTTATATTGCTGTAGCCAAAAATGCTACGTTTAAAGAGGTGTTGGGTAAAATAGCAACTGCATTAGGAAAACCAGAGCCTAATAAAGCCTTAAAAATATGGCAGTTAAATATTTTGTATAGATTAGATTGGCTAGCACATTTGTTAACTAGAAGAGGTAGAAAACTCTCTAAAATGCAAGTTCACGGTCTAAAGAGTCAAGATATTTATGAAAATACAAAAATCACAACAGCAATAGATTTTACGTATACAGATTTAGATGAGGTTATTAAAACTACTTCTTCCCTGTTTTTGCAGGAGCAACTTTAAGCTTTTCTGGATTCTTTTTTCTGCTAGCGGCAATACTATCTGCTTCAAACTGTCTTTTACGTTCTAGTCGTTTTTTAATAGTATCTAGTTTGCTTTGTACATCTTTATAAAATCCTTCATAAACAGTTGGGTTAGCCGCGTAATATAAATCGCTATCTGCAAACTGAGTACTATCTATTTTATATTTGTTGTAGATGTACGGCATTGTTTTTACATTGTTTTCTACTAAAACATTAGAATTGGTATTTTTAGCAGCAGTAATAAGTGCTAAGTCGTACAAAATGTTTACCATTTCTTCTTCACTAATAAGATTATCGGGTTTTTTAATAGCTTTCTCAGCACAAGAAACTACAGTTGCAATTACTAAAAGTAACGTTAAAAACTTTTTCATCTTTTTTGTGTTAATGGTGTAACGTTAACCGTTTAATTATCTGTTAAACGTTAGTCTATGTGCATTTTTCTCTTCTGAAACAACGCCATTTTCATATGCTAAATGACCATTTACAAAGGTATGAGAAATTTTAGATTTAAATGTGTAATCTTCAAACGGTGACCAACCACATTTATACAAAATATTAGATTTACTTACTTGCCAAGGTGTATTGGTATCTACAATAACTAAATCTGCAAAGTATCCTTCTTTGATATAACCTCTTTTTTCTATCTGAAATAAAATAGCAGGGTTGTGGCACATTTTTTCTACCATACGTTCTATAGTAATTGTACCATCTAAAACTTTCTCTAGCATAGCCGGTAAAACGTGCTGTACCAATGGTCCGCCAGATGGTGCTTTCGTGTAAACGTTATCTTTTTCTTCAAAAGTATGTGGTGCGTGGTCTGTAGCAACAACATCTATGCGGTCATCTAAAAGGGCGTCCCAAAGCATAGACCTGTCTTCTGCCGTTTTAACAGCAGGATTCCATTTTATAAGTGTGCCTTTTTCTTTGTAGTCTTCATCAGAAAACCATAAGTGGTGCACACAAACTTCTGCTGTAATTTTTTTATCTTTTAAAGGTATGTCATTTCTAAAAAGGCTAGTTTCTTTACCTGTAGATAAGTGAAAAACGTGTAGTCTTGCCCCTGTTTTTTCTGCTAATGCAATAGCTTTAGAAGAAGATAAGTAACACGCCTCTGTACTTCTAATAATTGGGTGGTATTCTATAGGAATATTGTCTCCGTACTTTTCTTTGTAGGTGGCCATATTTTTGCGAATAGTAGTCTCATCTTCACAATGAGCCGAGATTACCATTTCTGTATTGCTAAATATTTTTTCTATAACCTCTTCATTATCTACCAGCATATTACCTGTAGAAGAACCTAAAAATAGTTTTACACCAGAGCAAGCATTTTTGTCTAGTTTTTTTAATTCTTCTAAATTATCATTAGTGCCACCAAATAAAAATGAGTAGTTAGCATAAGAGCTTTCTTTTGCTACTGCAAATTTTTCCTCTAATTTTTCTATAGTTGTTGTCTGCGGATTTGTGTTTGGTTGCTCCATAAAGGTAGTTACACCACCGGCAACGGCAGCCCTACTTTCTGTAGCAATATTACCTTTGTGTGTAAGTCCTGGTTCTCTAAAATGTACTTGGTCATCTATAATGCCAGGTAAAACATAATTACCTTTAGCATCTAAAACAGTAGCGTTAGCATCACTAATAGAACTACTTATTTTTTCTATATAATTACCGTTTAAAAGAATATCACAGTTAGTAACTGTACCTTCATTTACAACTTTAGCGTTTTTTATTAGTGTCTTTTTCATTTTAAAATTTGTTTTTTTGAAACAAGCTTATGTATTTCATTTTTATGACTCCAAAAACAGCTTCGCCAATAATTGAAGAACTCATTTTAGATTTTCCGCGTACTCTATCTGTAAAAACAATAGGTACTTCTTGTATTTTAAAGCCTTTTAAATGTGCTCTAAATTTCATTTCTATTTGAAAAGCATAGCCAATAAAACGTACTGTATCTAAACTAATATTTTCTAAAACTTTTCTTTTGTAACATATAAAACCAGCAGTTGGGTCGTCTACACGCATACCCGTTATTATTTTTACGTAAAACGATGCGCCGTAAGAAAGCAAAATTCTAAAAAGAGGCCAGTTTACAACGTTTATACCTTTTACATACCTAGAACCAATGGCTAAATCTGCGCCAGCAATACAGGCGTTGTATAGGTTTATTAAGTCTTTGGGTGAATGAGAAAAATCTGCATCCATCTCAAATATATAATCGTATTTTTTAGCAATAGCCCACTTAAAACCGTGAATGTAAGCAGTTCCTAAACCAGCTTTTTCTTTACGAACCTCTAAAAATAATTTACCAGGAAATTGTGTTATTAATTCTTTTATTTTTTGAGGAGTACCGTCTGGCGAGTTGTCATCTACAACAAGAATGTGAAATTCCTTTTTTAATGCAAAAACTGCATTAATAATAGCTTCTATATTTTCTATCTCATTAAAAGTAGGAATTATAACTAAGCTATCTGTCATTCTTTTTTTAGTATTGAATTTACAAAAGTACTATTTAAATTTTAGTGATAAAACCTTAAGCACGTTTTATGATTTATTTACCACTGTATTGCGTCTTTTTTGTGTTTAAACACGTATTAATAAATAAAGTTGGTCTAAGTATTAATTTGTAGTTTTGTGCCACTTAAAAGAAGACAAAAATAATAATGGAATCTATTACTAGGGTTTTTAATAATGTAGATTGGGTTACCACCATATTTGTGGTTAGTCTTTTTGTGTTGGTTTTAAGTAAAATCTTTTTTTACAATAAGTTTATAAATTTTGTGGTACTACCTTTTAATAACAAATATATTTTTTTGCACAGCAAAAAGCATATTTTATTTAATTGGTTTAATGCATTGTGGAGTTTGTTTTTGTGGTTAAACGTAGCACTGTTTTTTTATTATATACTTGCTATTTTTAAAATAGGAGAAGTAGTAACGCCAACTAAATACCTTTTAATTTTTGGAATATTAGCGTTATTTATTTCTTTAAAATTGATACTTCAGTTTATAAATGGGTTTGTTTTTGACGCCGAATCTGCCATTGTACACATTGTTTTTAATAAAGTTTCTTATCAAAATTACAGTGGTTTAGTGTTGTTTGTGGCTAATATTTTTCTTACATATATTACGCCATATTCTGAGTTGGTTGCTTATTTGGCGGCGGTTTTGTTTATCGTTGTACTGTGCATTGGATGGGTTAATCTGCTAAGAATTCATCGAAATTTCATAACAATTAATTTTTTCTATTTTATTTTGTACCTTTGCGCACTCGAAATTTCACCTTTTGTGATAATAGGTAGTTACCTAAAATATTGATGTCTATGAAGATAAAAACGATTTTGGTTTCTCAGCCAGAACCTAAAATGGAGAATTCTCCCTATTCAAGACTTATTGAAAAGGAGAAGTTAAAGGTAGATTTTAGACCGTTTATACATGTAGAGGGCGTTGATGCAAAAACAGTGCGTCAGCAAAAAATAGATTTAAACAACTTTACAGCAATAGTTCTTACGAGTAGAAATTCTGTAGATCATTTTTTTAGAATTGCAGAAGAAATGCGTTTTAAAGTGCCAGATTCTATGAAGTACTTTTGCCAGTCTGAGGCTGTGGCTTACTATCTTCAAAAGTATGTAGTTTACCGTAAGCGTAAAATATATGTTGGTAAAAGAATGTTTGCAGATTTAACTCCTTTGTTAAAAAAGTATAAAACAGAAAAGTTTCTTTTACCTTCTTCAGATGTATTAAAGCCAATAGTGCCTGAAACATTGGATGGTCTTGGTTTAGAATGGAAAAGAGCTATTTTTTATAAAACAGTAATTAGTGATTTGTCTGACTTAAGAAATGTGTATTACGATATACTAGTTTTCTTTAGTCCGTCTGGTATCGAGTCTTTACTAAAGAATTTCCCAGATTTTGAACAAAATGATACTAAAATAGCTGTTTACGGAAATACAACAGTTAATGCTGCTACAGATGCTGGTTTACGTATAGACATACTTGCGCCAACACCAGAAACGCCATCTATGACAATGGCATTACAGAAGTACATTACTACTGCAAATAAAAAATAAAAACAATACGTTATACGCAAAAGCCTCATTTTTTAATGAGGCTTTTTTGTTTTACTACTTTAGAGAAAAAAATAGATTTTTAAATCTGTTTTGCTTAATGTTAGTGCACGTAATGTTTGTTATTGATATAGAACATACCTTGGAGGTTTTAATCCGTTTAAGCGCATATAAACAAGCATTTGAGCTCTGTGGTGTGTTATGTGGTCAGTAAGTAATAATAAAATTTGTCTTTTGGTTCTGTTAGCACCAAAATAGTCTAATCTTTCATCTAGCTTTTTTATATCAAACTCAGAGATAAATGTACTAGTAACGTCAAATGTATTGCTAATTGTTGCAATCATTTCTTCTTTAGATTTGTTATCTACTTTTAGTTCTGTATCTGTTTCCCAATTTCTGGCATCTCTACCGCCCATTAAAGATTTGCTGTGCCAATCCATAGCCCAAGAAATATGCATTAAATGCTCTGCAAAACTCATAGACTCTGGTGTTGCTTTAAAAGTATATTTGTCTTTAGGCATAGTTTCTGCCACAAGAATTAAATACTTTTTAGAAGTTTCTAAACGCTCTAAGTATTCTTTTATAAACGTGTTTTCCTGAGCCATAAGCGGAGTAGAGCATAAAGAAATTAGTAGTACTAAAGTTAGAATTTTACTTTTCTTCATCTTAAAACAAGTTAGTTGTTGTAGATAACAAGTTACTAAATTAATCGGTGTCTGTATATGCTAACACCCAAATTGTTCTTGTTTCCATACATATTATTACATACGTATAATCTATAATAAAGTCTATAAACCATGTATTCCAAGCAGTGGTAGATGTGTAATACCTAACGTAATCATAACTGTATTTTTCATAAAATAACTGAGAGCAAAATAGCTGTGCTTTTTCTTTAATCTGTTTAGGTTCTTTTTTGTACTTGGAGCCGTATGCGCCTCCATAAAATAGTAGCGCAGCAAGTTCGCCATCAATAACAAAACCATCTTTAGTATTAAAATTTGGTGCGGTATCAATTTTAAAAACCGTTGTGTCAGGGTTGTTAGAGTCGCTAAAGGTTTTGAGGACTTTATTAGAAAGTAAAAATTTGTTGTTAAAGTCAATTTCATCTAATCTTCCGCGAGAGCAAAACCAATCAAATATATCATTTTCCTGAAACCGAAACCCTTTAAAATAAATATTACCACCAAGGTTAGCTTTTAATAAGTTTATAAACTCAAATTCTTCATCAATAACATCAAAAACCAACTCTTGCCACATTTTTTCTATTTGGCTTTCATTGGGCAAATTTATTTTCCAGTTAACTGTAATTGGTTTCATCTTTTTAATTAAATACTACTTTGTTAATCCGTTTTTATAATCGGTTAGTGTAAAGTGAATTTTATTTTTAAATAATTTTAAATAGGCTTTTTTTGGTTCTAATAACAAGCCTAACTGTAAATGTTTGTAGTGATTAAAGCCCATATATTCCATACCAACAAACCTAACAGATACATTTTTGTTTTGTTTATTATAGCTTAAAAGAGTAAAACTGTTTGAGCTAAATTTTGTAGAACCTAAGTTGTTTATAGTATCTAAAAAAGTTTTAAAAGAATTTATAGCGTTTAAATCTATTTTATATTCTTGTGTTATTTTTTTTACCCAGGTATCATTTTTAAGTGCTTTAAGAATGCTTTTTTCTGTAAAAATATCTAATATAGAAACTGGTTGTCTATTACTTAAATTTATTGTTTGTATCTCTAAAGAATTTCCTGGCGGACCACAGGCTATGGTGCCAGTTTCACCAGACTCATAACTGTAATAATTACCAACTAAAGAAAGTGGGTTGTAGTAAAATTGATAGTTAACATCACAGTCATCTGTTTTTTCTTGTTTGGTTAATTCTTTAAGGTCTTTAGCGGCATTGTATATTTCAGTGTTTTTATAATAGGCGCTGTCTTTAAATATAGTAACTTTTTGATTTTTAAAAAGAAAGGTATCTTTTTGACAAATTCCTTTTACAGAGAGTAAGCAAATTATAAAAAACAGGCTAATCTTCATTCTAATGTAGTATTTGTTAGTCTATAAGTTTTATTAAAAACAATAATAACTATAATCTAACAAATTTATATAGCTAAGCTTGGTAAAGTATAGTTTGTTGTTTTCTACAAATGGATTTATTTCTTCTATTTGAACCTCACACCTATTAAGTGAGCTTTGTTTAGCTAAGGTATTTCCGTTTAAATCTTGTAATTCTATGTAGGCTAATTTATGACCGTTTTGACTAGAAAAACCAAAGTGACTAAAGTTGTTCTGTACATAAATAACCACCTGTAAGTCTTTGCCTCTTATTATTTCTGTTTTGTAATAAGAATAATTTGGTTTTAGCAGAAACCAAGCTGATACAACCGTAATTACAATTACAAGTATGATGTATTTAGATTTTGATTTCATTTTTAAATTGTAATTTTTAAGCTTTATCCAGGTAATAAAATTCGTTTTAACTTCTTGCTGTGCATTTTAATAACTTCTTGTTCTATAAATTTTAAAAGCTCAGGACATTCTCTATCAAAATCTTCAGAAATTACTTTTTTTAATTGGTCGTTATATTTAACCGTAACTGTTAAGTGGCTATTGCAAGTTGTATTGCTAGCATAAAAGTTTTTTAATTTGAAAAAACCATCATTAAGAATCTTTTTTACTAAGTTATTTCTAGTCTGTACGCTAATTACTTTTTCCGAAATTTGATTGTAATCACTGTTATCTACACCTATATTTTCTTTAGATGGATAAAAAGTGATTAAAGTGTCTTTAAGCACAAATTTATCATAATGAAAAGCACCACGTTCTACTGTAATTTCTATGCTTGATGAATCTATTTTAGATTGTTGTTCTAACTCTGTATCAACATTGGAATTGCCTGTATTTTTTTTGTTAGATTTATTGCAGGCAAACAAGCAAAATAACAATAAGAATAAAAGTAATTTAAGTGATTTCATTTCTAATAGTTTTATAAGCGTTACTTTTTTACCCAGCCAACAGCGTAGGAGCCATTTTGTTTTATAAAAACCAAAAGCCATTCTTTTTCTTGGTTTACAACTATTGCGGACTCGTTTTTTAGTGAGCCAATAGTGTTACCTACAATTTCTTCACCTGTACAAGGATCTTTTTTTATAATATCATTTATTACTGGTGTACTTCTTAAAATTCCGGATACTGTTTTAGTATATAATTTGTCTGATGCTGTAATAACTGTTTTATCATGAAACGATATTGTACTTTCCTTAACAACAGATGTATTGTTAATGGTTACTTTAACTAAACTAGAATAATAGCTGCAACAGCAGCTAGGATTGTAACTATTTATTTCTGTGCCGTTTGTAGTGTTTTTTATGGATAGTATTTTGCCAGGAGCATCATACACAAGCTGAAATCCTTTTTTGCTATTTAAAAATATGGCTGTTTGATGATACGGTTGGCACGGTCCAGTGAATATAAGGTCCTTTAAACCATCACTATTTAAATCTTGTACGTGCCAATTATTTCCAGATTCATTAGTGTCACAATAATACGTAGGTACTTGCATTTTAGAAACACCTGTAGAGTCTACCTTAAAAGTAGAAGTAGTTTTTAGTAAACCAATTCTAGATTTAATAGCATTAAAATCCTGACTAAATAAACTTAGAGACATTAAAAAAAATACGATTGCAATTGCATATTTCATAAAACTAAAATTGTTAGGAGTCGTTAATATGTGATAGTGCTTCGGTTTAATTGGTGATAGTTTTATAAGTCTATCTCATACAACTTTGGAAACTCTGGGTAATAAGACAGCCACTGTACTGTAGTTGTTCTTCCTTCAAAGGATTTATAAATTCCTATTACGGTTAATTCTTTACCATTAACTGTTTTATCTTCTATACTGTAAGCTAACTGTTCTTTGTCTTCTATTATTTTTTTAATCAATTCATTTTTAGAATTAACTATATAATTTTCAACCTCTAGATAAAGCTTATCTAAATAATCTTGCGTGTAGTTATTGGTATAAGTGTATTTTATTTCCTTTTTATATACCTCTCTAAAGTTAGCAATTTTACCATTTTTAATTTTTTTAGTAGTAACAATAAAATCAGCTAGTTGTTTTCTGTCATCGTCACCAGCAATATAAACAACACCAGTTTCCCATTCAATTTCAATACTATCTCCTTTTAAATAGTTACGGCCTTCTTCATTATTAATAAAGCCGTAGAAAGATTTTCCTTTTGAGACTCCTATAACGGGATAATCAAAATTGTCGTTATAATGAAGAAAATTAAACGTGTCTTTTTGTTTTGGCTGGGATAAAAAACCACTAAAAACATAGCCGGTAAGCTCTATGTTACTGTCAGACTTACCGGTTACTTTGTACCATTGTCCTTTTATTTTTTTTCCGTCGTCAGTTACTTCAAAAAATAGGTCTGTTTTATGTAATACCGCTACTTTTTCGGCATAATTAAATTTCCCTATTTTTTTAGCATCCAAGCTAGAATTTTCCCTGACGTTTAAACCACTTTTAGCAGTAACAAACAAATTGTTTTGAGCACAAAGAGATATAATTTGTATAAAAAGTATAAAAGTTAAGGCAATTTTTTTCATGTTTATTCTTCTATTAATTCTCCTTTGTAGTTGTATTTTACTTTTCCGTAATCAAAACTATAAATTCTTTTTTTGTTTTCGTCCTCTGTTAAAAAGTCCAAATGATCTTCTTTAATATCTAGTAATACTTTTCCATTTGTGTCAATAAACTTATAAGTGTCATTAAATTCTACTACAGTGATTCCATTTTCAAAGTCTTTAGCATCATTATATTTAAAAGGAATTACCAACTTACCTTTGCTATTTATAAATCCTATTTTAGAGTTGGTATTACTAACCATAATTCTTTCATCAGCCAAGGTTTTATAGACATTATGTACACCAGGTAGTAGAGTGGCGTTAGCATTTTCATCTAACAGGTAGTATTTGTTATCATAAGTAATTCCAAATAATAAATTGCCAACCTCTTTCATTTGCCAGTATAATTTAGAGCCTATTGGTTTGTTATCTTGGGTAACAAGTGTGTAATTGTCACTTTCTTGTTCAGGTAGTATGCCAATAAGGCCATTACTAAAAGCCTCTACACTGTAAACTAAAAGTGTGTCTAATTTTTTTTCAGCTTTATTTAAGTGATAAAAGTGATTGTAATCTTCATAAAAGTTACCTCCAATATTTTCTAAACCTCCAGCTCCTGGTACTGTTATTTTTGGCTCTCCTATATTATTTATAAAAACAATTGCATCCTCTGTTTGCATAGCAATTAGTGCATCATTTCCTTTAATTGGTTGGTGGTTGTATGCTGTAAATGTTGTTTCTTGGGTTTTTGAATCTTTTTTAAAAAATAATTTTATGCTTTTTACATTGCCATAATAGTAGTATTCCTTGTGAAAAATACCGTCATTATCGTTGAAAAAATCTACGTTAGATAGGTTGTCTTTTAAATACTCTTGAAGCTCGGGAGTATCTTTAAAATCATCATCGTTTAACTTTTTTTGTATTTTTTTAAAGAACCCTAACATTTCTGTAAGTATATCTTCTTGATCGTCAGGAGATACGCCGTTGTTAGAGTAGCCGCTGCGGTCTAAGACTTTACCTTCTTCATTATGACCTTGTACTTTTACAGGAGCAGCAATTGTATCACTCAACGTAAAATAAACGTAATTGCCTTCTGCTTTTACAAAGTTAATTTCTCCTCCTTTATATTTTACTGTTGGGTTGTCTGATGAAATTTCTACTACATCATAATCTTTAATATAATCTACTTTAAAAGAAATATCTATGCTGTCTATAGCTTTGGCTTTCCCCCAACTTTCATTAAAATTAAAATCTAACCCATAATTTTCAATACTATCTGTGCGTACTTCGCCATTATGGTAATATATTTTTTTAGGTGTGAATGTTTGCGTAACACCTTGGCCAAGCTTTATAGGGTCTTCATTATCATTATTAGTACCTATAAATTGCAAATCACTTTTATAGTTGGTATAAGTTTGTGAAAACGTCACATTTTTAAACTGATTAAGAGCTTTGTGTACCCCTGTAGTGTCTACTTTAAAAGGTTCTTCATACTTTTCATCCTCTTTATCAATTATTTTAATATCATTAGAAAACGAGCCATCAAAGAATTTAGCCATAGACTCAAATTGTTTAATATTGGAGTTTACTTCTTCTTTAATTTCCTCTAACGGTTTATTGTCTAAAGAAGATATAAACTCATTTAACTCTGTCTTGTTTTTTGGTTGTATTTTGTTACAACTAACAATAGCTAAAAGTGCCGTAATTATATATAATATTTTTTTCATTATCGTATTATTTTTAGCTCGTTAGACCCTTTAGGTTGGTATAAAAAATGATTAAAAGAATCATCGTAATTTTTGCCGGTTAAAATGAGCATATCAGATTTGTCTTTAGCGTAAGTGTAAATTAATTTGCCATCAGCATTAAATTCAACATCAAAATCCTTTGCTAACGTGTACTTATACGTATTTATTAAAATGGTTAAGTAGGCTTCCCACTTTGTACGTGCAGTTTCAAAATTAGTATCAAAATTTAGCTGTTGTACTTCAAAATCTTTTTGATAAAACAAGTCGTTAGTAGCTTGCTCATCATATGTTAAAATGGCATTTCCTAGTTTGGTGTATAATGCAATTACTTTTTCTTTTAAATCCTTGCTGTTTCTTAAATCTGTACCATTTGTCCAAGCCTCTGGGTAGTATGGTAATGTGGAGTTAAAGTCTATTTTAAGGTTTACTGGGACATTATTTCTAATACTTGTTTTTTCTATAGTTTTAACAACTTCTTTTGTACTGTTATCTATAATTTGTATTGAAAAACTAGGATCTTCATAATACGTATTTGGTTCTTTTTTTATGGTTTTATCTTCTGTTTTAGCAGTTAATTTTATTGAAGAATTTGGACCAGTAATGTAGTTGTTTAAATTAAAAGAATCTGAGTCTGTACCTATGGCAATACTAACATCATTTATACTAATATCAAAAACACTGTTGTAAGACTTAATATTTAGTACGTATTTAGGTGCCGTATCAAAAACCTTAACCTTACTGTGTATTTTTGCTAAAGGTATAGTGTAAACAGGGTTGTATGTAATAGTTAACTTGCCGTAATCTTTATTGCCAAAAGCAGCTAAATGTTTGCCATTTACAAAATTAACTTCCAGTTTTTTAGCTTCAATTTCATCTTTCCATTCAAACTCAACATCATCACTATAGCTGTTATTTAGGTTTGTTAGCCCTTTTTCGGCTTCCAAAACTTCAAGTAATTTTTTAGCAGAAAAATTAACAGTATCAGTTGTAAGTAAAGTATAATTGTCTGTAATTAAAGCATTTTTTATAGGAACGTCTGCGTAGTGCATTCCTTTTAAATTAAGCTCTATATAACTAGATGTGCTGTCTATATCCTCATCTTTGTTTTCTAATATCATTTTAGCAATTAACGCCTTTGTTTGTGAGCTAGATTTAACTTCTGCAAAGTTGTACCTAGGAGTAGCAACGCTATCACAAGAAACAAATGTGGTATAAATTGATAAAATTAGAATTGTTATTATGTTTTTCATTACGTGTAATTTTTTAATGGAATAATGTTACTACCAGTTCATCAAATTCTGTAAATAAGCCTTCTTCGGTATTAACTCTAAGCATTAAACTTTTGCTTTCCGTTTTCCACTCGTAATAAGTAGAGCTACTACGTTCGTTAACGTATGGATTACCATACAATTCTGTTAGTTTAGTTTTAAGTTTGTTGTAATCAGTTATTTCGTCAAAAAAATGCATAGTTATTCTTTTACCTCCATAGCTGGTGTTTATTTTTACTTTATCAACAAAAACCCCATAAAAACGTAAAAAACGTTCATCACTAAATTTAATTTCACCATATTCTTCAGTAAATGGTACGCCTTTAAAGTGAGTTTCTATATCGGTCTCGATTGTAATATCTTCTATATTTTTTACAAGTCCTTTATAGTCTACTTGTGCGTATCCAAATAGGCTAACAAGAAGTAGTAGTAAGGTTAGTTTTTTCATAGTAGTTGCATTATTCATTAATTTTTTTTGTAAGCTTATTTTACCAGTGTTCTTTTTTAAGAATTTTTTACCCAGCTACTTTAGGTAAAAATGATAAGTCTACTACATACTTTTTAGGATTATCGCGGTCTATTAAAACATCTATTTTTTCTGTTTTTATAAAGTCTGTAGGGTCAAACCAAATATTGTCACTAGTAAAAATATGTAGTTCAGATGTTTTTGGGTTTAACCATTGTGATACTACAACAAAAGGATTTTTACCATTAACAGCAATAGAAGTATTTAGAGTTACGTTTTGAAAATCTGCCTCTACTTTAGTACCATGTAGTTTTAAATGGTTGTGCATTTTCTTTTTCTTAATGCCAGCTATTATAATACCAAAACCAATTAATGCAAAAATTAAACCTATACCACCAAGTATAGTTGCGCCTCCCCAAAGAGAGAAAAACCCTTTAATTTTAGCCTTGTTAGGAGATTCTGGATTGTAAATAACGTCTACCTTTTCATTAACACTGTAACTAGGTGGGTTGCTACTTGTAGATGATGCAAACTGAATTTCTGCTCCAGTTTCATCTGTAAATTCTACTAACGGCTTGTACATTATAGAATTGTCTGATGAGCTGCTAGAACGCGATTCTAGTAGTTCTACCACTACACCTTCAGTCTCCTCAGAATTTTTTATAAACTCACTAGTGCTTTTGTAAAGAAAAAATGCACCTACCAACATTCCGGCTCCTATAAATGCAAATACGTATTTAATAATATTTATTACTTTCATTTTTGTAGTTTATTTAGTTATTTATGTGTAATTAATTGTTTTTTAGGCTGGTTGTAGCCTAGTAATACAAACATAGTATTAAGTGAAAGAGTTTAAATGTGCAAACCTATATTCGTACAGGTTTAGTATATATTTGAAAATAAGTAAACACTTACATTACATATTTGTAGTTGATAAAAAAGTTTTGTCTTATAAAAAAGTATAGATTAGCTAAGATTTAATACATTAGAGTATGAAAACCTATAAAATTACAGATCCTAAAAAACTGAAAGAGTTAGCAGACAAAACCAAAAAGAACACTATTATTTCTACAATAATAACGCTTGTAATAATAGCGTCTATTACTGTTTATTTGATAGTAAGTGGTGACAAAAAGGTTCCGGTAGTACCCTTAACTTTAGTAGTATTGTTATTTGTGGTGCTTTTTTCATTAATAATAAAACAAGTAAACGATTTGCTGTATAAATTAGCAAAGTATAAATATGTTAGATTAGATAGTGCTTCTGTAACTATAGGTACAAGTGCAGAGTTTAAAGAAGGACTAAATTTTATACAAAAATACTTATTTAGCCGTGTTAATAAGTTTGGTGCTCATAACGATAAAACATTTTATGCCAATAAAATAAAGTCAATACAGGATAAGAAAAATGCAGTACAAATAAAAGTTTCTGGGGTAGTTGGTAATGTTGTTGCAATACCAAAAGAAATAGACAACCTATCTGAAATTAAAGAAGAAATTACAAGGATGATGAGAGCTTAGTGTTTCTGTTTTTATCAAAATTATTTTTATGTACCTCTAATTTTATCAATCCAAGTAATTAGGTGGTCTGGCGGAATGTCATACCCAACAGCTTTTTTTCCGCTCCAGTTTATACCTACTAGTTGTTTGTGGGTCTTTAATATTTTTAGCCAGTAGTTGTAAAAAGTATTTAAATCTAGTTCTACGGGCTCAAAATCCTTATATGCTTTAACCGTTTTAATAATTATTTCTGCTCTAGATTTACTAGACCAAAATGGCATAGCTCTAATACCGTCTCCGTTTTTTGGCGCAGGAAACCCACCATTATCTTTTATAGTCCACACTTTGCCAGAAGATGCTACATCTTTATAAAATAGTGCGGCTTGTGAAGCAGATTGTGACATAATTAATTTTTGAAAGGTAATTTAAGTAAAAACTAAATTAAATTTTAACGCATTGGGACTATTATACAGGCAAAAACCAGTTTTTACTTTTCTATCCACCACTCAATTCCGTTTTTAAATTCATTTTTAACAAAATCATAAGCAACAAAGAATCCAGATTGTAGTGATGGATGCTCACTTTGCAGGAGTTCTCTTTCCTGATTTTTCATTCGCCAATGGGCATCAAGTCTTTTTAGTTTTTTGAGTTTTAAAATTGGCCTGTAATTTTTGTCTCTTATTGATGCGCAAGACATATCAAGTTCAATTAATTCACTTAAGTCTGTAAAAGGTTTTAGACTATTTAGCATTAAATTTTTGGGAGCAAATGTGTCTCCGCCAAGCTCCAAGGATTTTAACCATTTCATTTTTCCAATTAATTCATAATTAGAAACCTTAAAAGACGCAAGAATTGAAAGACTCTCTAATGATTTTAATTCAATTAATGGAGAAACATCTTCCAGCCGTGAAAAATTGCTGAAAGACAAGGCTCTTAGTTTTGTTAGCTTTTTAATTGAACTGATATCTGTAACGGTAGAAGACCAAATGTTTAAAACTTCTAAATTCGTCATTTTGCATATAGCATTAAAGTAATCTTGATCAACTTTATGTCTAAGGTCTAGTCTTTTTATATGACTAAGTTGTGGTAGTTTTTCTTTCCATTGTTCATCAATCTCCTTTCTTCTTTTTAAAGAAGTGTTTGGAGAAAAGTCCATAGCCAAAGTGGAGATAAAAATGTTGTTTGTTTCCAATATTTTATCTTCATACACCTGAAAAGCCTGCTCTTTACCCAATTCCTCTATTGTAGGGTAATAGGTATCTGCTATCTGGTCTTTTCCAACAATAGATGTATTCATTTAAAGTTTTTACTAATTTTGATTAACGTTGTTGTATATGGTTTGTTGCGTTTTTTAAGCAACTAATTTAGCAAATAAATCACAGATAGAAAGTCCGCGAGGACTTTCGTAAGTAGGCGAAAAGCCAGCAATAAATTATATACTTTGTTGGCAAACGTTATTTTGTTTGAATACCTGTATTTATAAACTTCTTAATAATTAACTATGCGATCAAATTTACCATTCTCTTTGTAATATTTCCATTCACCTGTTCTTTTATCATCTTTATAATTACCAATTTGGTCAAGTTTTCCTTCATAATATTCTTTCCAAATTCCATTTTTCTGTCCATTTTCATAATTACCTTTTTCCTCGATACTTCCATCTTCATTATAATAAATCCATTTACCAGATTTCTCATTTTCTTTATATTCACCAATTTCTTCTAATTGATTCTTTTGATAATAAGATTTGTGAATTCCTGATAATAGCCCGTTATTATAATTATAGATACTTTCGATACTTCCATCTTGAAAGAAATATGTATGCATCCCAATTCTTTTTCCTAATTGAAATTCTCCTGTAAACATTATTTTCCCATCTTCAAAGAACCTTTTCCAATCTCCGTCTTGTATTCCTCCTTCTAAATAATTTTCAATGATCCATTCTTGACCATTTTCATAATAATAAACCCATTCGCCTATCTTATTATAGTCTTTATAGTTTCCAAAACGCGCTAATTTACCATCTTCAAAATATTCGTTCCACTCTCCAATTTTACCATTAGAATCCCATTCTCCAATTTTTTCTAACTGTCCGTTTTTATGGTATTTCAACAATTTGCCAATTGGCCTTTCCTTATAAATTCTTCTTTCTGAATGCTCTAATTGTCCATTTTTATAGTATGTATCATAATTGATTGTACTATCATTTTTATAAACCTGTACAAATGATATTTGATTGTTTTTGAAGTAGTGAATTCTTTTGGTTATTTTTTCCTTATGATAAGTAATCATAGTCTCTTTTAATTGACCATTTTCGTATAAATCCTCATAGTGAACCTTTTTCTGACTGCATGATATTATTGTAAGAAAACAAGTAATTATGGTTAAATATAAATTTATAAGTGTTTTTATTTTCATAATGTTTGCTAACGTTTTTTATTAATTCTTTTTTTTGTATCGTCAAAATTTATTCCATTAGTTTAAATACATAATCTTTAAATCCCAACTTTTTTTTAGTAATTAATTTATAATCAACTTCCAATAAATCTCCTTGTGTTCTAGTTGCTAGATAATATTCCTTACTGTCTATGAATAAAGTCATATGTATTGTTCCTGTTTTTGTTGAAGTATTTGAAACGTAAGTCATTGAGGGAATTTCTTCTTTGAATTTAGCAAGTTTTTTGGTTGAAAGTATAAACTCTCCAGAGTTATTAATCATTATTACTTTTTCAATTTTTTGTGCTTCTACAAAATCCGAAAATTAATTTTACTTTCATTTTCGCAAGCAAATAATAGTATTATTATGATTAAGAGTACCGATTTCATTTTTTAATGTTTGCTAACGTCTCGGCTATGATTAGCACGGGAATTAAAAGTAGTGAACTTTCGATTAAGCACTTAGCCAAAACTTTTTATTTTGTTTTATCTTTTTCTTTATAAA
>NZ_JBDVAA010000114.1:0-14610 GCF_039943695.1 Cellulophaga sp.
TTATAGTAGACCAAATGTCTAATTCGTAGTTTTTACACCTTTTTAAGCCTAGAAATTAGTATACAATCTGCTTCTCCTGCCCACGGAGACCTGAATTTACCCGGTTTATCTATAATTATTTCTTTTGTAAACTCACCTGTCAATGTATTAAACCATTGTACGGTTCTACTTTCTTCTTTCTTTTTTAAAAATGCAGCATCTATGCCGTAGTTTTCTTTGTGTATATATAACAAAACAGTGCCTTTATCATCTGTTAAGTTATAACCACTACCGTTGTGCCAAGGAGTTGGTTTCATTTTATGAAACTGAAACTTACTAAACAGTTTTTGCATATGATTAAAGTATATAAACTTTGGCCTATAAAACTCTTTAGGTTGCTCAAAAGGGTTATAAATAATTACATTCCATGAGGTTCCTTGCCAGTAATACGTTGTATAAACACCTGCAAACAAACACATATAATTACGACGTAAACAGGTTTCTGCATTGGTATAGTCTCCTGTAAAAACAGTATACGGAGATTCTTCATAACCCCCGTGTTCTATATTAAATATGGGTTTGTTTTTAAATTTTGTTTTGGCCTCTAACATTTTGTTGTAAATATTGTGCGACCAATTTTGGGAAGAAATAAAATCTACTTTGTCTGGAAAATTAGAACAGTATTTATAATCATGTACAGACACCAACCTGTTGTATTTGTCATTTGCTTTTAACCTATCTATTCTTCCATGAATATAATCTTCATCTGCTCTGCCATAATACAATGCTTCTTTAGATATATCCCAAACAATATTAGGAAATGCTTGGTAGCGTTTTATCACATAATCAAAATACATATTATCTGCTGCTGTATTCATATCTGGCCAAGCAACTAGTTTATTCCATACATAAATCATTAAATGGGCTGCTATACGCTTGTCATGCATTAAACTAATTGTACGGTCTAGTTTTTTAAAAAAATTAGGGTTTAAAGATGTATAATTAGGCGCTTCATTATTTCCTAAAAAAGGAAAAATATCTTTTGGACCACCAAATTCATGCTTTGGATACTCTTTTAACTTGTCATCCTTTTTCCAACTTACATCATAAGAAAACACATTCATAACCACTTGGTTAAATCCGTTTTTACTTAAAAGATCTAAAAGATGGTTTGTCTTTGGAGTCCCATTTTTATCATGATAATCTAAAGCATAAAGCCAGTCACACTCAAAAGCTAGTAAAAAGTAAGGGGTACCATCTTCATAATAAAAATTTTGAGGATCATTTTTATGTACTATTATACCTCCGTGGTTATTGCCTACTGCATCAGAAACAGACACCGTTCCTGTTTTATTACTTAGTTGTTTTATGTCTCCTTTGGTTGTAAAACTCCAATTACCTTTTAACGAGCTAGAAAATCTAATTACCCACTCTTTATTACCATTGTAAAAGCCAGGTACTTGTTGTACAGTACCATTTGTATGGGTAAAAACAGCATAAAAATTAGCGGTATAAGGAGTTGATATTTTTTTGTTTACTGTAAATGTAATATCTAAAACCTCCCACTTTGGAATATTAAAAACAGTGTTATACGTATAGTTTTCTTTTTTAAGTTGACCAGTTGCTGTTGTAAAAGTTAACAAACTAACAACTATTAAAAGCCTTAATACATTTTGCATAACAGTGTTTTTTATATGTTCATCATTTTAATTATTAGTCATTCCAGTGTTCATCTATCACTTTTTGTATGTGCGGAAACTTACTACCATCTTCCTCATTTAAACTTTTACGCTTGGTTTTTAACTGCTTTTTAAGTTCTTTAATTATGTCTTTATAGGCTGGGTCATTATAGGCATTATTCATTTCTTTAGGATCTTTACTTAAATCATAAAACTCCCACGCAGCTGGTGTATCCATATCAAACTTATTACCCCAACTTTTTTTGTTCCATGTTGCGTTAGGGTCTTTGGTGTCTACCCAATATTTACCATAAAAGAATATTAGTTTATATTGTTTTGTTCTAATACCAAAGTGAGCAGGATTTGCGTGTGCATGTGCCATATGCATCCAGTACCTATAATAAGTAGATTGTTGCCAACCTTTTGGCTCTTTACCTGTTTCTAAAATTGTTTTAAAACTATTTCCTTGCATTTGTTCTGGAGCTGTACCTCCTGCCAAATCTATTAAAGTAGGCGCAAAATCTGCATTGTTAATTATAGCATCTGTTCTGGTACCTGCCTTTATTTTTTCTGGATAACGTACAAAAAATGGCATACGCATAGACTCTTCATACATCCATCTTTTATCAATATAATCATGTTCTCCCAGCATAAAACCTTGGTCACCTGTGTACACAATTATGGTATTATCATACAAACCTTCATCCTTTAAAAATTTAACCAACCTGGCTACATTATCATCTACCCCTTTTACACAACGTAGATACCTTTTTAAGTATTCTTGGTACGTTTTATGTGTATATTCTTTATCTGTAATATCCAAAGAAATACTTTTTGCTGCATCAAACTCTGGGTTAGATATTTTTGTGTACTCATCAGACCAAATTCTCATTCCCATACTCCTAACAATATTTCTTTTAGATACTGATGAGCCAACTACACGCAAAAGAGAATCATTTGCCCCTCTGGTAGCTATAGAACCGTTATTACCATTTTCATATAAACTTGCAGGTTCTGGAATATATGTGTTTTCTAAATAATCTTTATAACGAGGCGCATACTCAAAATCGTCATGAGGTGCTTTGTAATGATGCATTAAAAAAAATGGTTTGTCCTTGTTTCGCTTATCTTTTAACCAAGCAATAGTTAAATCTGTAATATTATCACTAGAATGTCCTTTTGTTTGTATTCTGTTTTTTGGCCACTCTTGGTCTCCTTGTACTATAAATTCTGGATCATGGTATTTACCTTGTCCTGGCAATACCGCATAATAGTCAAAAGTAGCAGGCTCATCTTCTAAATGCCATTTGCCAACCACTGCAGCCTCATACCCTAACTTTTTCATTTCTTGTGGTAAATATTGCCTTTCTGGCGGTATGTGACCTTCTAAATCTAGTACACCATTTGCCTGACTATATTGTCCTGTAATCATAGTTGCTCTACTTGGAGTACAAATAGAATTTGTAACAAAACAATTATCAAAAATAATTCCTTCATTAGCAATTTTATCTAAGTTAGGTGTTGGGTTTAAACTAGCCAACCTACTGTTATAAATACCAAAAGCTTGTGACGTATGGTCGTCTGCCATAATATATATTATGTTTGGTTTTTTGGTTTCTATAGCTATTTTTTCTTTTTCGCTACAAGAAATAATAGTTGCTATAAATATTGAAAAACAAAATAGCTTTTTAAACATTGTTAGTAGGTTTTAGTTTGATAAAATAAAAGCGCTAATTAAAGCGCTTTACAAAAGTTACATTTTTTTTAGTAATAAATAATAACATATGATTTTATGAATAAAACATATGATTAATACATTTAATCTGCTTTAACTGGTTTAAAAATACGAATCCAATCTACTTTAAAAGTATTGTTTTCTTTATTAGCCAATTCTGTATCAGATGGTGTAATGTTTTTATCGGATCTCCATGTTTGATCTTCTGCATTAATTATAATATCCATTGGTTTACTTAAACCTTTGCCCTCTGCAAAATTATTAGGGTCTATCATATCTTCACCAGAAGTTGTTCTTACCAATTTTCCGTTTATATAATATTCTAAATGAAAAGGATCTCTCCAGTATACACCTACTCTATAAAAATCTTCTCTCCACAACGTACCAACCTCATCTTTGTACCAACTACCTGCATCTGTTGGTTGGTAATCTTGAAAAGGTTCTCTAATAAACATATGGTGGCTTAAATGAATACGCTCTGCATACCAAGTTTGGTCTGCCTGTGCTAACTCTGAGTAACTAGCTCCGTAAGCCTCTACAATATCTATCTCCTGTGTATCATCTGAGCTTAAAAGCCAAACATCTGATGCTAATGTAGTATTTGCAATTTTTACATTTGCCTCTATGTACACTGGGTAAATTACTTGTTCTTTTGAGGTTATACAACCTAAATGAATTTTGTTTGAGTTTGGCACCCTACTAGCTACCATTTGCAAGTAACCATCCTTTACTAAAGAGTGGTCTCTTCTCCATTCAGTTAATCCTGGTCCTGCCCATTGGTTATGGTAAAAATCTGTCCATTTAGCATCAAAATCTGCTCCTTTATTATCTGCAGGTGCTTCATAATCAAAATTATCTGATGTCTCTTGAAACTCCCAAACATTACCTTCTCCTGCATCTGCAGGTACTGGTATGGTTTTCCAAGTTACTTCTGGTTCTTCTTCAGCTTCTTCTACGGGTTTATCTGGATTTTCTACTACCTGCTCATCTTCTGCTTTATCTATAGAGCTGCTATTGCTACATGAAACCACATAAAAAAATAAGAAGAGTATTGTTGCTTTAAATTTTATCATTGTAAATTAGTTTTAGCCAAAATTGTAGAATGCTTATGGTTTTTACACAAAAAAAAACTGTACAAAAAATAGACAACGCCCTTTTTTAAGCATAAAAAAGGCCCTACTTTGTAGAGTAGAGCCTTATTTTTAATAAATTATTTTTTATGGTCTTTCATCTACTTCCATAATTCTAATATCATCAAAATATATAACACCCATACCATTGTGTCTTAAATATATTTCATAATCACTAGCTGTAGTACCTGCAGTAAACCTTTGAGCAGGACTTACAGTAACCCAAGTATCTTCTGCCGCTGTAGCAACTACGTTATTCCAAAACTGAAATGCAGTTTCTCCGTCTTTCTGTATCCAAGGTCCATTCATATTTATTACTGCACCGGCTTGCTTATATATTTTATATTCTAACTGATAAGTTACCCCTGCTGTTAATGAATATTGGTCTACAATATTATGAAACCCAGACCAAGCACCAGATTGTGCTGCATCTACTTTTATACTGTATTGACCACTAGCAGCTTGTTCTGTTGATGGCGCTACAGTTGTAGTTGGTAAATTATCATCTTTAGTTGTCCAGTTTACTCCACCATCTTCAATGTCATAACGTACTGCTTCATGTTGGTACATTTGAACAGGCAAATCTGTAAACGCTGCTGGTATACGAGTATCTGTAGACTCTAAAGTTCCGTTACCATCATAAGAAATTGTAATATCATCAGATCTGTATATTGGATCCTGTAGTTTTATTTCTAAAATAGTAGCATTAGAAGAGTTTAAACTAATTGTTGAAATTGTAAAAGGTGAGCCATTTACATTTACAGTAAAAAAGGATTTTTGATCTGCAAAAGGTTTAAATTCTCCATTATATGGTATTTGTATAGTTTGGTTTTCTAACTCTACCAAATCACCAGCAACCTCAAAAGGTAATGATGATGGCACCACATTTATTGTAGCTGCAATGTTATATCTGTCATAATCTGCAGGTATAGTTTCTCCTTGCCTACTAATATTTAAAGATGCTTTAAAAGATCCTAATTGATTTAATTGTACAACTGCAAGAGAATCTGTGCTTGTGATATCTCCTATTTGCCATGACCTTGTATTAGGACGACCAATAGTTGTAACATCTACAAACTCTAATTCTGACCCTGCTTCTACGGTAATTACATCACTCTCTAACTCATGAGGAACAACTACGCCGTTTTGACGAATTAGTATTTGCGGTACAATGGTATCATAAACATCTACCACAAAAGTAGTATCTATAACCCATTTGTTACCTACTTCTTTTGCTGGAAAAACAAAACCATCTGCCCCTTTAAATTCTACGTATTCTTTAAACTCATTATAAAGATTTACCTTTTTTAAACCACCTTCTGTAAATAAAACATGTACTGTTTTATCTTTACTTTCTAAAGACTGTGGCTTAATAATAAACTCATCATAAATAGAATCTTTACGGGTTATTGGCCCTTTTAAAAAAGCACTTCCTTGCTCTATTGTCCATTTATGTGATATTTCTCCTTGAGATAAATCTGAAAATGAAGCAAAATCATTTACACTAACACTAACTATAGTATCTCTAAAACCACTTGTATACCAAGATACATCTGAGAACGAATTAGGAGCATCATAATCATCACTATTACACGCTGTGATAAGCGATATAATTAATGCTATTAAAATTAATCTATTATTCATAATATCTTTTTTTAGTTATTCAAATTTGGATTAGCAGTAACTTCACTATTTGGTATAGGATAATATCCGTGTACACTCTCATTATAATTTACTGCAGCTTGTGCGTAATCTATAAATGTAAAACCATTAGCAATAGGACTTTCTCCTTCTTTTAATATAGAACCCCATCTTGTTAAAGGTTTACCTTCTTTGTCTATAAAAGGATAATTATCTGCCCAATATCTTCTTTGACTTAGATCTTGGAAACGTTCTTTTAGAACTCCCCAACGTCTTAAATCTAAGAAACGAGTTGCATGTCCTTCTTCAGATAACTCTAATGGTCTTTCTACATACATTAAATGCTCCATTAAAGTTTTTGCATCATACGCAATATCATCATGATCTGCTCCTGGATATGTACCAGAACCATTAGGGCCTATTAGTTTTAAGGCAGAACGGTGTCTTACCTCGTTTACTAAAGCCATAGCTTGTTCTACTCCTGCGTCATCTGTACCTCCTTTAATTAAACACTCTGCCAACATTAAATAAACATCTGCTAAACGTACCAAACGTATGTTTAAGCCAGAACGTGTATTAGGTACAATATCACTCTCTGTATTTACAGTTGCCCAATTTGTGTATTTTCTAAAATAAGCTGTTTCTTTATTATTAAATACAGTTGCGTCTGCTGTAGATAAACCTCCGTAATAAGGAGTATCCATATCATCTACCACCGCAATAGAATAAGATGCACGCAGTGAGTAAGACCTTGGTCTCATTAAAGTAACAGGATCACAACCTTCTTCACCGTCTTCACAAGGGACAAAATTTCTTGGGTCACTCATATCTAATTCCTCATTTTTATAAGCCAATTGCAACCATGCACTTGGCATAGAAGCTCTATAACCTCCTAAATTTCCTGGTGCAAATATTCTACTTAAAACATTAGATACGTTTTGACTATCATAAGGGTTTAACTCTGATTTAAAGTTTATAGAGTAGCTAACCTCTAAAATAGATTCTGAATTAAACTCACCTGCTTCAGAAAAATTGTCTCCTATGTTATCTACAAGGGCTCTACCGTATTCTCCATTAGTTATAATATCGTTAAAATAAACTTCTGCTGCTGTATAATCTTCTTCATACAAATAACTTCTTCCTAGTTCTGCCGCTGCTGCAGCTGCAGTTACACGACCAACATTAGAGTTACCATCCCAGACTGGAGGTAAATTTTCATACGCAAATTCTAAGTCTGCTAAGTAAAAAGCTTTAACCTCACTTGCAGAGCTTAATGGTTGGTAAAAATCACTTTCTGCTTCTGGAACAAAATCAAAAATTGGAACACTACCTTGATTATACATATTGTATAAGTAACTGTAAGATATGCCTCTAAAAAATTTAGCTTGAGCAATAATTTGTGTTGCAAAATCTATTTTATCTTGGTCCTTATAGGTTGCTATTAACCTTTCTCCGTTTGAGATAACTTGGTTTGATCTAAAAATAACAGTATAAGTTGCAGACCATTTATTTCTAATATCATTTTCTGCATCATTAAAAGTTTGCAGATAAAATGAATTTTGCGTGTTTGGCCTACCAAATCCTGGCCAACTCATATCTGATCTATGATTGTCTGATACTACATTGAAAATACTTGTATTTTTAAAAGCGTTATATACAGCAGTTAAACCTCCATTAAGATCTACATTATTTTTCCAGAAACTACCTGTAGATAGCTCATTAGGATTGGTTTCTTCTAAATAATCATCTGAACATGCTGTACTGCATATAACACACAGTAAAGCAACAGCTATTTTGTTAACTATTAATTTTTTCATTTCTAGTTCTTTTTTTATTAAAATTTAAATTCAATACCAGCTCTGTACTGTGTGCTTATTGGATAAACACCTGCATCAATACCACGAGTACTTAATCCGTCATTTCCAATTTCTGGATCAAAACCATCATAACCTGTAATAGTTAATAGGTTATCTGCTGCTATGTAAAATCTTAATTTATTAATATTAAGCTTTTCATTTAATTTTTTAGGTAAAGTATACCCTAGAGTTACATTTCTTAATCTTCCAAAACTTCCGTCTTGCAGCCAGTAATCTGTATATCCTCTATAATTAAAATGATCTCTGCCTCTGTCTGCAGGAACAGTTGAAGTTGGATTTGAAAGTGTCCATTGATGAACTAAGTCTTGGTGCGTACCTTGCTTATATGCGTATGCTTTACTACCATTAATAATTTCTCCTCCTATTGCTGCATACCAATTCATAGAGAAATCTATATTTTTATAGTTAGCATTTAGGTTTAAACCTAACTCATACTCTGGAGCACCACTACCTTTATAGACTCTATCATCTAATGTAATTTCTCCATCTCCAGCATCGGCTATACCGTCGTTATTGGTATCTACTGTTGGCTGATCTACATACCTAAGATCTCCTAAATTTGCAGTAGGGTCTAACTGTCTGTACTCATCTAGTTCTGCTTGTGTTGTTACCAGCCCATCTGTTTCTACTAAAAAGAATGCGCCAGCTTCATACCCTTCTCTAAGAGCTGTTACTAAATCTTCTCCTGGTAAACCTGGAGCTACTTGACTACCTCCTAAAAATGAAAATTTATTAGAATCACTCATTCTTGTAATTCTATTTTCATTTTTAGAATAGTTAGCTGAAACGTTCCAACTAAACTTTCCTTTGTGTTTGTAACTAGCACTCCATTCTGTACCATAGTTACGCATATCGCCAACATTTAATATTACGCTAGAGTTGTTACCTCCACCAACAGTTGGTGGCAAAATAACAGGAAACAGCATATTTGTTCTAGACCCGTCATAAACCTCACTAGTTAGGGTAAGTTTATTATTAAAGAAACCGAACTCCATACCAAAGTTCTTCTCTATTTTCTTCTCCCATTTTGCTTTAGGGTTTTTAAATGCTTCTTGTATAGCTCCTAAAACCAATACCTGATCTGATCCCGTACCAAAAACATAATCATGTCCTAACCCTATAGTTGGTGCTGTACTATAATCTAAAATACTTTGGTTACCAGTTGTACCATAACTAAATCTCATTTTAAAGAAATTGAAAGTTTTTCCAAAAACTTTATCCCATCCTTCTTCGTCTGATACAATCCAAGCTGCAGATGCAGAAGGGGCATATATCCATCTATTTTCTTCAGAAAAACGACTAGTACCATCTCGCCTTAAACTGGCGCTTATTAAATATTTACCTTTATAATCATACTGTAAACGTCCAAGCATACCAATTAACGTATTGGTTCTATCTTGCCCATAACCGTTACCCGTTCCTACATTAGCATCTAAAGTTGCACCATTTAAGTTGGTAACTTCATTATTAAAAAGATCAAACTTTTGAGCAAAGAAAGAATCGTAAGTGTATTTTTCTGCACTTATTGCTCCTACTAAAGTTACATGGTGGTCTCCATATGTTTTATTAAAAGTTGCTATACCATCTATAGTTGCACTAGTAGATCTATCACTTTGGTTATACACACCAGATCTTACTTGTTGAGGAATTAAATCTCCCTCTACAGAATATGCTGTAAATAAAGGATTAATTCTAACACGTGTATTGTTAGTTCTGCTTATTGAAGCTCTTGTTGTAAGTTTTACACTAGAAAGTAGTTGATGATCTATTTGCATACGAGCATCAAAATTATCTCCATTTCTAACATCAGACTGCTTAAGCTTTGACATTAAAAAACTTAAGTTAGTTGCGTCATTACTATTTGGTGCACCTGCACTATCATCTACCGTTGGTGCACTAGGGTCTATAAGCTGCTGATAAGGTTTGTACCTATACCCATCTAATAGTATTTGCCATGGTGTATACTCTTGCTCATCAGTTCTTAAACCTATACCAGTTGTAAATGTCCATTTGCCCTTTTTGTATGTTGTATTTGCTCTTACATTTAATCTTTCTAGACCTGAGTTGATTAAAGAACCTTCTTGATCAAAATAATTTACAGATACATTAAAGCGTAACCCTTCTTTACCTCCAGAGATATTAAGATTATGATTTTGAATTAAAGCCATATCATTCTGAAGAATATCCATTAAGTTAGTGTTATTGGTAAAATCATAACGGTTTTGCTCTAGTGTTGTAAAAGAGTTATTGGGAAAAGTGCCGTTAATATTATTTAACCTTACAAACTGACTGTACATAGAATCTTCAAAATTCATTAAAGGCACACTAGATACTATATCTTGTGCTCCCATATAGCTGGTAATACCAATATCCATTTTACCAACTTTACCAGATTTTGTTGTAATTAAAATTACACCAGCAGAACCTCTTGTACCATAAATTGCGGCAGAAGCTGCATCTTTAAGTACATCTATTGTCTCTATCTCTGCTACACTTAATTGCGGGTTACCATCTTGTGGTATACCATCTACAACATACAATGGTGAATTACTACCAAAAACAGAGTTAATACCACGAATAAGTATTACAGCATCTGATCCAGGTTGTCCACTACTAGAGGTTACATTTACACCTGCAATTTGCCCTTGCAGTGCACTACCAACGTCTGATGTAGATATTTTTTCTATATCTTCTGCCTGTACTTGTGCAACAGCTCCTGTTACTTCTCTTTTCTTTTGTACACCATAGCCAATAACTACCACTTCTTTTAACGCCTCTATGTCTTCTTTCATAGCAACGTTAATGGTAGTTTTTGAACCTACTTTAAGTTCTTGTGCTAAATAACCTATGTAGCTAAATATTAGTACACTATTAGGTTCTGCCTTTATTTCGTAATTGCCATCAAAATCTGTAACTACACCATTAGTAGTTCCTTTAACAACCACACTTACTCCTAAAAGCGGTTCACCGTCTCCGGTAACACTACCTTTTACGGTTTTTGTTTGCGCTTGAACCAAACCAAAGCCTATAACAAAAAAAAGAATAGTTAAAAAAGCTTTATGTCTAGACTTAACAAGTAAATTGAATTTCATTTCCATAATTGTTTTTTAAGTTTAGTTACACAAATGTTGATTTTATTTACTTTAAGCGTAGTAACAAATGTTTTTTTAAGTAAAACATATGTATAAAATCTTAAAAAAGTGTTAACTAAAACGTCCTGAAGGTAGCAAAATGGTTGATATTATATTATTTTGACAATAAAACAAGACTTAGAATGTCAATATAAAAAAATAAAGTTAATTTTTATTTAAATTGATAATCTAACAAAAAACCACCATAAAACTTAAGTAGAATTAATAGTGGTTTTTGTAAAAAGTGAGTTATTTTTTTAATAGAATTCTATTTTGTAAACAAAGGCATAGTTACCTACTTTGTTTTTTAATGGTTGTATTACCAAACCCATTGCCGTTTGCTCCCAACTAATATCTTCTGTGCTACCTAAAAGTTGTATCTGTTTTATTTTTTGCTTTTTATTTGATAAAGATTTTATAACAACCTTATCCTTTGGCCAATCCAAAACTGTAGCGTATAATACATCGTCTTTTGTTGTAAAACGAATGTCTTTTTCTGTATTGTCTTTATTTTTATGTTCACTTAAGTGTCCCTCTACAACTTCTGCAGGCCCTTCGCCATATATATCCCAAGTTCTTGTACCATATATAGCTTCTCCGTTAACTTTTAACCAAGCCCCCATTTGTAACAAACGTTCTTTAACCTCTGCAGGAATTTCTCCTTCTGATGTTGGTGTAATATTTAATAAAACTGCACCATTTTTACTCACCACATCAACTAAAAAATCTACAAGTCTGTTGCTTGTTTTGTAATTAGGATTTTGAACATTACTCCAAGATTTCCAATCTATAGAGTCATCTGTTAGCCAAGTAAAATCTTTTTTTTCACTCATTCTAGACCTTTCTAAGTCTAATACTGCAGAGCCTACTGCTAAATCTTTAAATTTATAGGTTACAACAACTTCCTTGTTATTTTTTAATCCTTGGTTATAAAAGTTTGCTAAAAATTGTTTTCTATAATCTTCATCAATAATGTCCATTTTATTATCAAACCATACAATGTCCGGATCGTATTTAGTTGTTAACTCTGTTAACCTATTTAACCACTCTTTATTAAAATCATTATCTGGTAACGGATTTGTTGGTTTATTTGCCATTACAAAAGTTCCTTTAGGAACTTTTGGTCCGTATAAACCACTAAAATTGCTCGTATAAGCATCTGTATTTTTATCCCAAGTTGGGTACCAGGCATATAACCAGTGGCGGTGATAAGTTGTTATAAATTTTAAACCACGTGTTTTTATGGCTTTTTCCATAGCCCCAACAACATCTATTTTTGGACCTTTATCTTTGGCATCCCAAGTGGTTAACTTACTATCCCACATTGCAAAACCATCTGTGTGTTCTGCAATTGGCCCTGCAAATTGTGCGCCTGCATTTACAAATAAATCTGCCCAAGCATCTGCATTAAACTTTTCTGCTTTAAACATTGGTATAAAGTCTTTATAACCAAAAGCATCTAAGCTACCATATGTTTTTTTATGATATTTATTTATCGGATGTCCATCTACGTACATCCATCTAGAGTACCATTCATTCATATATGCAGGTACAGTGTATGGTCCCCAATGAAAATATATTCCAAATTTTAAATCTTTGTACCACTCTGGAACCTTATATTTTTGTAGTGATTCCCAATCTGCAGTATATTTATGAGTAGTTTTTGGAAGCTCAGTTTTTATTTTCTGAGACGTACACCCCATAAGTAGTAAAACCAAATAAGCACTTAGTAATATTATTTTTTTCATAGTAGGTTGCAATTCCTTGGTGTTATAGTCCTATAACTATTTTAGGGATTTCTGCGGCGTCATATTTTTCTAAATCTTTCTGTTCTATACTAGTTTGCCAAACATAAGCAAATTTTAAATTTTTCATTTTAGAAAATATCTCTAAGCTTTTAGAGGTAATTTTAGTACCAAATAAGTTTACACTGGTCATATTTTTTAATTCTAAAAGATGAGTAATAGCATTATCTGATATTGGGTTACCACTGAGTTTCAGTTTTTGGATATTAGTAATTTTACTTATAATCTTAACACTTTCGTCTGTTACTTGATTATTTTCTAAAGATAGCCATATTATATTCTCTTTAATTGGCAGTAGCTTTTCTAGTTTTTCTTTCAACTCATTTTCTTGTCCGGCAACTACTGTATTTGGAGCCAATACTACTTCAAACAAATTAGACTCAAAAACCAATTCTCTAATTTTAAAACCTTCTTTTTCTATACTAGATATTAACTCACTACTAACTTTACCTACCGTTGGTAAAGCCTCTGTATTATTAGTAGCAGCATTAAAACCTAGCATTGTACTTGCTATTGCTGTAATATTATCTGGGGTTTTTACATTTGCAACTTTAGTTTTAAAACCTGCATTAGAACTATTTATCCAGTATGTTACAATTGCTATTTCTTCTTCAGTTAAAGGAGTTTTGCCTTCTGGTGGCATAAAATCTTCATTGTGAGGATCCAATAAAACCCTTTTTACCAACTCAGACGCATCTGCATTACCCGGAACCAAAATAGCCCCATTTTTACCACCGCTGTGCATAGACAAACTATCTACCATAGATAATCCTCCCTTTTTTTTACTATCGTTATGACAACTAATACATTTATTCTCTAAAATTGGTGCTACTAAATGGCCATAAACCTCAGCATCTTCTACCTTAGTAACTGCTGCTAATTCTATTTTTTTATTGGTATTAAATGGTGCATATTTTACCAAATAATCGCTTCCATGGGTAAGGTTACCTCCATAATGACCCGTTACACTTATAACAATAACAAGCAACGTAAGTGCTGCTATATTGGGTTGTATTTTTTTATAGTTTGATAATTTTATTTTTTCAATCCTAATTAACCAAGCTAAAAAAGCCAATGCTGTTGTTGCTACTCCAAACCAAAAGTGAGCATCTAAAGCATTTTCATCATAATCTCCACTTAATGATAACATATACCCTAAAATACAAGCAACCAAAGCACTTATTCCTCCAAGAAGTAATGCTAACGGTATACCTGCTGTTAAAACAGGATTTTTTTTAACTCTACTAAAAACCTCAAGTAAAAAGGCAAATAATAAAAAACCAATAGGTAAATGCACCACAAGCGGATGAAACCTACCTAAAAACAATACAAAATCTGGGACACTATTCTCCATTTTTATTTTTTAATTTTTAAACGCGCTCTAATTTTATTGGAGCCGTTTTATTTGCATTCCATTGACATATGTAGAGGTTTTTATCTTCGTCTACGCACACATCATGACCGTGTAAAATTGGTTTGTTTTTTAGTTGATATGATTTTTGAAGTTCTCCTTTTTTGTATTCTGGCTCTGTACCTCCAGGATTAGAAACTACTTTATCGTTCTCTAAAATAGTAACAAAACCAGTGTGATCTTTCCAATTAGTTTTACCAACTTTTGGTTGTGACCAGCATA
>NZ_JBDVAA010000115.1:0-33458 GCF_039943695.1 Cellulophaga sp.
TTGCTGTACTCTCTTGCTGTTCAATTAAAATAGTATCAAACTTCATATTTTTTTCTTTTTATTTATTTTCTTTTGGAAAACGAACAATAAACACCGTTCCTTTATCTGGCTGAGATGTAAGTGTTATGTCTCCTTTATAAGTTTCTACAATATTTTTTACCATTCCTAAACCTAATCCCATACCACTTGTTTTGGTAGTAAACTTTGGTTCAAAAACTTTATCTTTAAATTCATCTGCTATACCAACACCGTTGTCTGCCACAGATATTTTCACAAAATCATCTTCTGAAGCCACCGTAACCAAAACCCTTGGGTTGTCTACCTCTGGCACAGCTTGCATAGCATTTTTCACTAAATTAGTAACCACGCGCACTAATTGTGTACGGTCTAATTTTGCTACAATATGCTCTTCTTCTGCTATAAAGTGAATATAACTTTCATTAAAAATATCTACAGCTAATTTAACAATTTTAACTACGTTTAGTGTCTCATTTTGCTGTGCAGGCATTTGTGCAAAATTAGAAAAAGCAGAAGCTATACTGCTCATAGTATCTATTTGCTGAATTAAGGTTTTAGAATAATCTGCTAGTTTTTCTTTAATATCTGGGTCTTCAGGATTAAACTTACGCTCAAAACTTTGTACACTTAAGCGCATTGGTGTAAGCGGATTTTTAATCTCGTGTGCCACTTGCTTAGCCATTTCTCGCCAAGCCTGTTCTCTTTCACTCTTTGCAAGTTTTACAGCACTTTGTTCTAATTCATCAATCATCCTATTATAGGCATCTACCAAACGGCCTATTTCTTCACTAGGATTATCTATTAATATTTTAGGGTTTCTAATGCTTAAATCTGTTTTACTTAATTTATCAGAAATTGTTTGTAAAGATCTAGTAATGTATTTAGAGGTAAAATAAGCCAAAATAATAGCTATTATTAGCATAAAAACATACACCAAGCCTAATCGCAACAAAAACTCTGGAAGCTCTTTATCCTCAAAAGAAGTATCTTCTACATACTCTAATTTTAAAATACCAATATCTCTAAATTTTAAATCTTTTATAAACGTGTACGAAGACCTAAAAACCTTTTCTTCATTAGATATTTTTTCAATGTGATTAACTTCTTCTACATAACGTTGATTTTCGCTAGTTTTAAGCTTTTGAAGAACTAAAGCATCTAAACAATCTGTAACAGATGTTTTATTAAGTAACGGGTGTGAGTCTATAATTAAGCTACCTTCTAAATCGTAAATACTAAAGTTTACATTCTGAATTTCTGCTATTTCAAAAATTTCATCTTTAAAAATTAAATGCAATTTTTCTGTAATTCGCTCAAAAGATGTTTTCCTAATGGTAAGGTTTACGCTTTCTTTTATCTGCGCTTCTTTACGGTCTAAACGGTCTCTGTTATACTCTTTAGACTGTTCTCTATATTGATAAATAGTAACACCTGCTATTAGTATTGATGCCATAAGCACCAAAAACATCATAGTAATAAAGATACGCGACCTAAGTGATAGTTTTTTAAACAAGAATTTAATATTTACCCTCAAATATAGCAATTATTAAGCCAAAATAGGCCACTTAAAAAACTTCTTAAATACAGGTGTACTTAGCTAGAATATTGATTTTTATACCACACTTTTTGCCACTCTCTTTTTAAAATTAAAAAAGCCACCTGATCTGCTACTTCTACCGCATCTGTAACTTGTATTTTTTTAAGAGTTTGCTCAGGTATGTCTATAATGTAAAGCAGATTTAAATATTCTGTAAAACGCTCTAAAAGTAGTTGGTAAATTTTTTCTCGTAATGCAGCAGTTAATTCTTGCGGAGAAATTGTATTGTTTTCTTGTAACAAGCTAAAGTCTATATTAGCTAAACTAAAGTCTTTTTGCAGTTGAGCAACCAAATTATTATATAAGTTTTGGTTACTTACAGTAGTTAAAAGAGTGTCGGTATCTGGATAATTAAATGTCATCTCTTTTATGTACGCACAAAAAGAAAGTATGGTTTATTTCTAAACCATACTTTACTATTTTTAACACTATTTTCTAATTTTTTGCTCCCAGTCCCAGGCAGATTTCATAGCTTCATCCAATGTAGATTCTGCTTTCCAACCTAAAACGGTATTTGCTTTTGTAGTATCTGCATAGGCAGTAGTAATATCTCCTGGTCTACGGTCTACAATTTTGTAATTTAATTTTTTGCCAGACACACGCTCAAAACTCTGTATTGCCTCTAACACAGAACTTCCTGTTCCTGTACCAACATTAAAAACCTCATAATTACTATCATTATTACCAGCAATTAAACGTTCTAATGCTACTACGTGTGCTTTTGCTAAATCTACAACATGAATATAATCTCTAATACAGGTACCATCTGCAGTAGGGTAATCTCCTCCAAAAACAGACAATTGCTCTCTAATACCAGCTCCTGTTTGTGTAATAAAAGGAACCAAATTCTGCGGTACACCAATAGGTAATTCGCCTATTTCTGTGCTAGGATGCGCACCCATAGGATTAAAATAACGCAATGCTATTGCATTTAAAGCAGGTACAACTTTACACGTATCTCTTATTATTTCTTCGCCCATTTGCTTGGTATTACCGTAAGGAGACTCCGCCTCTTTAACTGGCGCACTCTCTGTAATTGGCATTTTATCCGCCTGGCCGTATACTGTACAAGAAGAACTAAAAATAAAATTAGCTTTCTGCATACCAGACAACTCTTGCAGTAAGTACACTAATGTTCCTATATTGTTTTCATAATACAGTAATGGTTTTTCTACACTTTCACCTACAGCTTTAGATGCTGCAAAATGTATAACACCAGCAATATTAGAATGACGTTTAAAAAAATCTTGAACCTTAGGTTTTTCTTTTAAATCGAACTTTTCAAAAGTTGGTTTTGTACCCGTTATAGCCACAATACCATCTAGTACTTTTTCTGAAGAATTAGATAAATCATCAATAATAACGACTTCAAAACCCTTGTTTTGTAATTCTACCACAGTGTGCGAACCAATAAAGCCTAATCCGCCAGTTACTAATATTTTCATCTATTTCTATATTTTGGTTAGTTATTTAAAAACTCTAAAACCGCATCTGTGATGTATGTAATTTGCTCATCATCTAACTCGGTATGCATTGGTAAAGAAATCACCTCTTTTACAAGTTGGTTTGTAACAGGAAAATCTGCTTCATTATACCTACTATCTTTATATGCTTTTTGCAAGTGTAGTGGAATTGGGTAATACACACCACAAGGAATATCTTTAGACTGCAAATGTTTTACAAGAGCATCTCTGTCATTGTTTTTTATTTGCAATGTATATTGATGAAATACGTGACAATCACAAACACAAGTGTCAGAAGAACAACACACTGCCATTTTAGGTGTAACAATATCTTTATGGTTTGCTAAAGCCATAGAGTACTTTAATGCTGCAGCTCTACGTTTTTGGTTGTATGTATCTAAATTGGGTAGTTTGGCTCTTAAAACTGCCGCTTGTATAGAGTCTAACCTAGAGTTTACACCAACAACATCATGGTGGTAACGCTCGTACATTCCGTGATTTACAACACCTCTTAATGTATGGGCTAGCTCATCATCATTTGTAAAAATAGCACCACCATCTCCGTAAGCGCCTAAGTTTTTAGAAGGAAAAAAAGAGGTTGCAGAAACGTGTCCCATTGTACCAGCTTTTTTCTTTACACAATCTTTACCAATATAACTTGCGCCAATAGCTTGTGCATTATCTTCAATTACATACAAATTGTGTTTTTCTGCAATTTCTAAAATAGCATCCATATTTGCACATTGTCCAAATAAATGTACAGGTACAATTGCCTTAGTTTTTGGCGTAATTGCTTTTTCTATGGCAGCAGGGTCTATGTTAAACGTATCTGGCTCAACATCTACCAAAACAGGCGTTAATTGCAATAATGCAATAACCTCAACTGTAGCCGCAAAAGTAAAATCTGCAGTAATAACCTCATCACCTGGTTGTAAACCAAGACCCATCATTGCAATTTGTAAAGCATCTGTACCATTTGCACAAGGTATCATATGTTTAACACCCAAATAGTCCTCCATTTCTTTTTGTAATGCGTGTACTTCCGGACCATTAATAAATGCTGATGTCTCTAATATCTGAGCTATAGAAGTGTTTACTTGCTCTTTTATATCTTGGTATTGACCTTTAAGGTCTACCATCTGAATTTTTTTCATTACCTTAATTTGAAAGGTAAATTTACAAAAATACCAATGGGCAACAATGAAATTAGTGAAAGAAACGTATTTTTACGGCAAATAAACATTAGGTGCATCTTTTATATAACATTGTAGTACATATTGCCTCATTTTTAGTTAAAGTTATAGCCAATTTTAATCCAAAAATTAAACTCTTTGTTCAGGGCCGTAAAGACATTTACAAGAGATTAGAAAAAAGTATACACAAAACAGATAATGTAATTTGGATACATACTGCCTCTTTAGGAGAATACGAGCAAGGCCTACCTATTATTGAAAAAACAAAAGAAGAATACCCTACTTATAAAATTGTAGTTACCTTTTTTTCTCCCTCTGGTTATGAGGTTAAAAAAAATGATGACATTGCAGACGCTATTGTTTACTTACCATTAGACACGCTAAAAAATGCAAAGAAATTTATAGCAGCTGTAAACCCTAAACTTGCCATTTTTGTGAAATATGAGATTTGGCCAAACCACCTTAAAATTTTAAAAGAAAAACAAATACCTACACTTTTAATTTCTGCTTACTTTAAAAAAGAGCAATCGTTTTTTAAATGGTATGGCGAGTTTATGCGTAAAAGCCTAACTGCTTTTACACACTTTTTTGTGCAAGACAACCACTCCAAAGAGTTACTAAAAAACATAAATTACAACAACTGTACAATTGTTGGCGACACTAGATTTGACCGTGTTTCTAAAATATTAGAACAAGATAATACATTGGATTTTATGAGCAGTTTTGCACAAAACAAAACCTGTGTAGTAGCTGGTAGTACTTGGCCAAATGGGCAGTTATTTTTATCAACCTATATAAATAATACAACTGTAGAAAACGTAAAGTTTGTAATTGCCCCACACAATATTATTGACTCTCAAATACAAGAATTAAAAAATAGTATACAAAAAAAAGTAGTTTTATTTTCTGAAATTAATGGCAGAGACATTTCTTCTTTTGAGGTTTTAATAATTGATACCATTGGCATTTTAACTAAAGTATATAGTTATGCAAACATTGCTTACGTAGGTGGTGGTTTTACAAAAGGTGGTTTACACAATACTTTAGAACCTGCTGTTTTTGGAGTTCCTATTATCATTGGTCCTATTTACAAGGGCTTTAAAGAAGCTGAAGATTTAGTCCAACTAAAAGGAATTTTACCTACTGCAAACCAAAATGAATTTACGGATACTTTAAACCAGCTAATTTTAAAAAAGGAATATTACAACACAACAGCAGTAATTAATAAAAATTATGTTGCTAAAAATATTGGCGCTACAGAAAAAATAGCATCATACATAGCCACACTACTCTAAAATACAACTTACTGATTTACAGTTGCTAAAATTGTTAAAGTCGATTTTAATTTGTAAATTACTAGAAACTATTGAGATATGAAAGAATTAACTGTTGGCACAAAAGTCTTAAACAGTTTCCTAGGCGCAATGGTTGTTGTACTTATTGCAATATTAATTGCCGTTGTAGGATGCTTAATTTTGGCTGCCGTAGGTGTCTTATAAAAAAGACATAAAAGCACTTTCCCCACGTCTTGTTTTTGAATTTAGCTTTAAAACGCTATAAATTATAATAAAAAAAAGCCCTTCATTTTAGAAGGGCTTTTTCGTTGAAAAAGTAGAGAACTAAAAAACTTTAACAACTAACTTAAAAAACATAACAATTAAAAAACTAATTCCATCCGCCACCTAAAGCGTGGTATATATTTACGTGTGCTAGCATTTGTGCTTTTTTGGTTTCTACTAGTTCTATTTTTGCCTCTAAAGCATCACGCTGTGTTAGTAATACCTCCATATAATCTGCTCTTGCAGACCTAAATAATTTATTAGAAATTTCTATAGACTCTGTTAACGCATTTACTTCTTGCTGTTTTACCTCAAAACTTTTTTTAAGGTTTTTTATGTTAGACAATTGGTTTGTGGTTTCTATGTAACCGTTTAAAATGGCCTTTTCATACTCGTACACCGCTTTTATTTGTCTTTTGTTTGCATTTTTATAAGCAGCCTTAATAGCATTACGGTTTATTAGCGGTGCAATAACATCACCAACAACATTATAAAGTACAGACTCTGGTGTTCTTGTTAAAAACTTAGGCTTAAAAGCCTCAAAACCTACTCCTGCTTTTATACCAATTGAAGGATAAAAATTAGCCTTGGCTACTTTTATGTTCAACTTATTAGCCGCTAACTCATATTCCGCACGCTTAATATCTGGTCTGTTTTGTAGCAACTGACTTGGTATACCTGCGTGTACAGGATTAGTAAAAATTTCTACAAAATTTGTTGTGGTTCTTTTAATACGCTTAGGATAGGATCCCATTAGAAAACAAATTTTATTTTCTGCCTCTGTAATCTGTTGCTGTATTTGATATCTAGAACTTTGGTTTTTTAATACCTCAGCTTCAAAACGTTTAACACCCAATTCTGTTGCTCTAGCAGCTTGTTTTTGCAGCTTAACAGTTTCTAACACATTATTTTGAATAGCTATATTCTGGTCTATTATTTTAAGCTGATTGTCTAAAGCTAAAAGCTCATAGTATGAAGAAGCAATTTCAGAAACCAAATTAGTTACCATAAAATTTTTCCCCTCTTCTGAAGCTAAATATTCTAGTACAGCAGCTTTTTTAGAGTTTCTAAGCTTTTTCCAAACGTCTAATTCCCAAGATGCAACAGCTGCTACTTGATAATTGGGTAATGGCTCTGGAAATTCTTCTCCCTCTCTAATATCTGTAGTAGCGTCATTAGCACCTTGACTAGTGTAACGCCCCACTTTTTCTACCTCTGCTCCTGCCTGTATGTTTACAAATGGTAAATACTCACCTTTTCTAACCATAATTTCATTTTTAGCCACCTGCACTTCTTGCAACATAATATTTAGCTCTTGGTTGTTTACCAAAGCGGTATCTATAATTGCTTTTAAATTGGGATCAGAAAAATACTGATCCCATTTCATAACAGCAGAATTTACAGTGTCTGTAGTTGCGTTATTATATACAGTTGGCACTGTAGTATTTTCATTTTTTATTTCTCTTGTTGGAACGCAAGAGTATACTACTAAAAATGAAACCAACACAAACACATGTACAAACCTTATTTTTAATAATTTGATGTTACTCATTTTTATTATTTTTTCTTAATTTATTTAGAATTCTTGTAAGCTTGTTAATACTTTTTGTATTAGCTTTTGTTTGACTTTCACCTTCTGATATTTCAATAAGTTCTTCAGATAGTGGTGCTGTTTCTTCATCTTTTATAAGACTACGACCATCTGCCATTTTTGCAAATACATAATACAAACCAGGAATTACAAGCACTCCAAAAACAGTACCTATAAGCATACCTCCTAAGGCAGACCCACCAATTGTTCTGTTTCCTATTGCACCTGCTCCGCTAGCAATTATTAACGGAATTAAACCTGCTACAAAGGCAAAAGATGTCATTAAAATTGGTCTAAACCTCATTTTAGAACTTATAATAGCCGCATCTAAAATAGAAGCTCCTTCTCTTCTTTTTTGAACAGCAAACTCTACAATAAGCACGGCATTTTTACCTAACAAACCAACCAGCATTATCATACCAATTTGTGCGTAAACATCATTAGAAAGTCCCATCAATTTTAATAAAAAGAAAGAACCAAAAATACCCACTGGTAATGATAGTATTACGGCTAACGGAAGTAAAAAACTTTCATACTGCGCTGCCAACACTAAGTATACAAACACTAAAACAATGGCAAAAATGTAAATAGACTCGTTACCTCTACTGGCTTCATCATAAGACAATCCTTCCCAAGCAACATCATAACCACGAGGTAAAGATTCTTTAGCTACTTCCTTTATTGCATTAATAGCATCTCCACTAGTATAACCAGGAGCCGGAAGCCCTCTAATTGCAGCAGAATTATACAGGTTATACCTAGTAATTTCATTAGGACCAAGACCTTTTTCTATGGTCATAAACGCAGAATACGGTACCATTTTACCTTCTTCACTCTTTACAAAAAGCTTTTCTAAATCTGACGGTAAGCTTCTATATTCTGGAGCTGCTTGTGTATACACTTTAAAGAACCTACCAAACCTAATAAATCCTTGTTCATAGGTACTACCTATTAAAATATTTAGGTTTTCCATAGCTGCACCAATAGACACTCCTTTTTGCATTGCTGCTTTATTATCTATTTTAAGTTTATACTGCGGATAATTAGCTGCGTAAAAAGTAAACAAACCACTTAATTCTTTACGCTTACCTAAAGCCTCCATAAAGTTGTTGTTTATTTTCTCGAACTCGTGATAATCTGTACCATTAGTTTTATCTAATAAACGCATAGAAAATCCGCCAGAAGAACCAAAACCAGGAACAGCAGGAGGCTCAAAGTACTCTATAATTGCGCCTAAATCTTGTGTTTCCTCTTCTAACTTTTCCATTATATCGTGCACAGAGTTTTCTCTTTCTGACCACGGCTTAAGGTTAATTAAACACGTACCAGAGTTAGATCCACGACCTTCTGTCATAATTTCATATCCTGCTAAAGAAGAAACAGATGCAACACCTTCCATTTCCTCACAAATAGCTTGTAGTTTTTTAGCAACTTCATTGGTACGCTCTAAAGTTGCTCCCGGAGGTGTTTGTATAATAGCGTATATCATCCCTTGATCTTCATTAGGAATAAAACCTGCCGGCAGCACTTTGTTTGTTACAAAAATACCCACACAAAAGGCTATTAAAATACCAAAAGTCACAACCCTTCTGTTTACTATGTATTTTAAAAAACCAACATACTTCCCTGTTAATTTTTCAAAACCATTATTAAACCAATCTATAAATTTATCTATAGGCGATTTCTTTTTAGGTTTACCGTGATTATTTTTAAGCATCATAGCACATAAAACCGGAGTTAAAGTTAATGCTACAATAGCCGAAATTACAATTGCACCAGCCATTGTTATAGAAAACTGTCTGTAGAATACACCTACAGGCCCACTCATAAATGAAATTGGAATAAAAACCGATGTCATTACCAAAGTAATTGCAACAATGGCACCACCTAGCTCACCAAGCACAGCATAAGATGCCTTAAATGGTGTTAAGTTTTCTTCTTCCATTTTAACGTGCACACCCTCTACCACAACAATAGCATTATCTACCACAATACCTATGGCGAGTACTAATGCAAAAAGCGTAATCATATTTATAGACAAGCCAAATAATTGCATTATAAAGAAAGTACCAATTAAAGATACTGGCACTGCTATAATTGGAATTAAAGTAGATCGCCAATCTCCTAAAAACAAAAACACTACAATAGCTACAAGAATAAAGGCATCTCTAAGTGTATGCAATACTTGCTCTATAGAAGCATCTAAAAAATTAGAGACATCATAACTAATTTTATAATCTATTCCAGGAGGTAAATCTGCCTTTAACTCCTTAAGTTTCTCTTTTACAGATGCTATTACATCACTACCATTACTACCAAAGGTTTGCTTTAACACAATAGAAGCAGATGGCTTACCATCTAGATTAGAATAAATATCAAAAAACTCACTACCAAGCTCTACATCTGCAATATCTTTTAGCTTAAGAATTTCACCTTCTTCATTAGCCTTAATAATAATGTCTTTATACTGGTCTGGCTCACTATACCTATCTTGGTACACCAATGTATATTCTAATGATTGTGATTTTTTACCAGAGCTTCTACCAATTCTACCAGGCCTTGCCAATATACTTTGCTCCTCCATTGCTTTTAGCACCTCTTCTGCAGATACATTATAGGCTCGCATACGGTCTGGCTTTAACCACACACGCATAGCATACTTACGGCTACCTAAAATTTTAGCACTTGCAATACCATCTATACGCTGTATTTCGGGTACCATTTTGGTGTAGGCATAGTTGTATAAAAACTTTTCGTCTGTATGCTTTTTATTACTGTATAAGTTAACATACATAAGCATACTAGGCTGCACAGGAGTAATAATTACACCTTCACGCTGTACTAATTCTGGTAGCAAAGGCATTACTTGATCTACACGTGTTTTTATCTTAACCACAGCCTCACTTGGGTCTGTACCTGGTTCAAAAATTACACGTAAAGTTCCTTCACCAGCACTTGTAGCATCAGAAGCAATGTAACGCATACCTTGCACTCCGTTTATAGAAGTCTCTAAAGGAACTAAAGTTGATTTTACCAACACATCTGCACTTGCTCCAGGGTAAGCAATAAAAATATTTACCGTGGTTGGTGCAATTTGTGGAAACTGAGATATGGGCAATTGGTTTATTGCTAACAAACCTGTAAATATTATAATTACAGAGATAACAATAGCCAATACCGGTCTATGTATAAATTTACTAAACATATTTTTATAGTTACATTTTGTAATTACTCTGCGTACAGATCTAATTTGTTTAACACCTCATTAGGCTCTAAAAACTTTGTATGTATTTTTTCGTTGTTTTTTACCATACGTAAACCTTCTAATAAGATTTTATCTTTAGTAGATAGGCCTTTACTAACTATAAATAAGTTTGGTAAAGTAGCTTCAATTTCTATTTCTCTTTGTTTCACAACTCCGTCTGCATTTATAACATATACGTAGCTTTTATCTAAGATTTCAAAGATTGCTTTTTGTGGTATTAACAAAGCATCATCAAAAGGTACAGACATAAGTACACTACCAGTTTCTCCGTGTCTTAGTATTTTATCTGGATTAGGAAATGTTGCTCTAAACGCTATATTACCAGTTTGGTTATTAAACTCACCTTCTATTGTTTCTACAATACCAGACTGGTTAAACATTTTGTTGTTTGCCATAATTAAACTAACCTCCTTGGCTCTTGCTTTTCCAGTATTGGTAATGTAATCTAGATACTCTGCTTCTGGCACATTAAAATACACCCACATTTTACTATTGTCTGATAAAGTGGTAAGCTTTTCACCTTCATCTAAAAGGCTACCTTCCCTAACCTCTAAATGATCTATAATACCATCAAAAGGAGCTCTTATATCTGTAAATCCTAAATGTGTTTGTGTTAAAAACACCTCTGCTTTAGCTTTATCATATTCTGCTTTAGACATTGCTAATTCATTTGCAGAAACCACATTACTATCTGCTAGTAGTTTTGTGTTTTTGTATTCTATTTCTGCTACTTCTGCCTCTGCTTTTGCTTTTTGCAAATCTGCCTGATATACATTTGGCATTATATTAAATAGTTTTTGACCTTTTTTTACAAACTGACCTTCATCTATAGAAATATGCTTTAAATAACCTTTTTCTAAAGCTCTTAATTCTATATGGCGGATAGAATGAATTTGACACACGTAATCTTTTTTAATAACAGTGTCTTTTTTAATAGGATTGGTCACAAGAAATGTAGATTCCTCTTTCTTTTCTTCCTTTTTAGACTCACAGCTGGCAAAACAAAGCACAAGCAATAGGCCTATGAGTGTAGAAGTTCTCCTCATAATACGATTGATTTTTTTAAGTAATTGATTGTTAAAATTTGGCAGAAGCACGTAGCTATTTTATACGAGCTATGCCGTTGTCATTAGACAAATAAAAAAGTGGTGTTTGAAAGCAACAGTGGTTTAGCTGCCTTTTAGTTTTCTAAATTAGAAGTACTTGATATCTAATATAGGTTTTAGCTGCATTTTGTAGTATAAAATGAGCTAGTGTATTTGTTTTTGTAGGTTTTAAGCAGGATAGTTCAAAGTTTTTTGCATAAAAAAAGGCAACTTTAAAATTGCCATTGTCTTTACTTATTTTTTCTGAAGCAATATTTTCTGTTACTTCTTCTTCATCTACTTCTATTACTTCTGCAGCAAAGTCTTTATGTTGCTCTATAATAGGTAACCCCAACTCTGCACCTAATGTATTTACAGAACTTACCTGTTCATTAACATTTAAAATTGCGTTGTTATCTGTTGTGGTACTAGCATATAAGTTACCCAACATTGTAATAAACAATGCCAAAAGGATAGTAAACTTATTTTTAAATGCTACTTTCATACAAAGTGCAAAATAATGCGACACAAATTTACTGGGCAAAATTTTACTGTTAATAAACGTTAAAACATATTTTATTTTTAAAATAGTCATATTACAACCAATTAAAATTCATTGATTATTTTTATGCTTAGATTTTAGATATGGACTTATTTAATACAGATATACAAAAAAACATACTTCCTTTTGATGGTGAAGTGTATTATTACGGACCAATACTTTCTATAACTAAAGCCCAAGAGTATTACAATTATTTACTTAGCAACATACAATGGGAGAATGACAAAGCTGTTATTTTTGGAAAAACCATTACAACAAAGCGTAAAGTAGCTTGGTATGCTACAAATCCGTTTAGTTATACCTACTCTAAAATTACTAAAACAGCTTTACCGTGGACAAAAGAACTACTAGAACTAAAAGATTTAGTAGAGAAAAAAACCGGAGAAACATTTAACTCTTGCCTATTAAACTTATACCACACAGGAGAAGAAGGTATGGCTTGGCATAGCGATGCCGAAAAAGATTTAAAAGAAAACGGAGCAATAGGCTCTTTAAGCTTTGGCGCAGAACGTAAGTTTAGTTTTAAACACAAAGAAAACAAGCAAAAAATAGACATTAATTTAGACAGAGGAAGTTTATTGGTAATGACAGGCAATACACAAAAAAACTGGTTACACAGACTACCTCCAACAAAAAAGGTAAGTACACCCAGAATAAATTTAACGTTCAGAACTATTATAAAATAAAAAAAACCTTCCAGTTTCCTGAAAGGCTTTTATAATCTATTTTAAAACCTAGTATATAAATACTACAAACTATCTATTCCGTTTTTAATGCTAGTTACAGAGGGATGATCGTTTAAACCACCTGCTTTTTCATTGGTTTCAAAAAATACATTAAAATGTTTTAATGCTTTTTCTTTATTACCTGCTTTTAAATACAATTTAGAAAGCAATAAATTACCCATTATTAAACCATCATTACCAGCAATCATTTTATGCCCCAATTGTAAAGCTCTATCTAACGGCTCTTTAAAACCATTAAATTTAGGGTTTGCATATACTTCATTTCCTATATCATGCAATTTATACACATAATTAGGTTTGTTTATAAATTCTTCTGCTTCTTTCAATTTTAACTCAAACCATTTGTCAAAATCTTTTTGAGACAAGTAAAAAGTATATACTAAACCTTTCTCTAAACTAGTCTGGTATTTAGATACATTGTCTTTTTTACACAATTCAATTTCTGTATTTAATTTTTCTATAGAAGAACAAGTACTAGCTATTTTGTTTAAGTGTCTGCTTATAGCTCCGTTTAAAACAGAAAAATACTGAGTAGAATCTACCTTATTTAACAGCTTAGCTTTATTCTCTAAAACGTAATTATACTCTTTAGATTTATATGTTACACCTGCATTAGCAACAACCTTAAACATATCTTTATTTGCAAATTTTTCAATTGGCAAACTAGCCAATAATTCTTTAGACACCTGTGCACTTTTTCCTTTATTGTACGCTTCATCTAAACTCTTTATGTAACTTAAAACAAAGTCTAAATCTCTATCTCCGCTTGCATAACGTGCAGCTACACTTGTACTTCTTTTATTGGGATCTAGAGCATCTTTTCCTCCTTGTATTAAATCATTAGCCTGTTTACCGCCCACCATTTTATGCACAACTTTTCCGTTAGCATTTAAAAACAGTAACGTAGGAAAAGCAGTAACCGTGTATTTAGATGCAATACCAATACCCTCGCCTTTTTCACAATCAATTTTTATACTCACAAAATTTTCATTAAAAAATTCCCCAACCTTCTCTTGCGGAAAAATTTCTTTTGTCATCCACTTACAAGGCCCACACCATGTAGTATATGTGTCTACAAAAACTAATTTATTTTCTTTTTGCGCCTTGTCTAAAGCCTCTTGTAAAGTACCGTGCTCAAAATTAATTCCTTGAGAGAAAACTGTAATGGTCATTAAACCAAATAAAAGTAAAACTGCTATTTTTTTCATATTGTTAGGTAGTTATTTACTTAATTCTAAATTAAAATTAAGTGAGTTAGTTCGTAAAAAATTATAATACGTATACCCCTATGAAGCATTTTAACCACCTGCCCCTTGTTAAAAAATGTTAATATTGCTTTATTACTAACAAACTAGCAACTATTTAAACCTCTTAAACCAAAGATTTTAAAACCAAAAAAGCCTCTCAGTTTCCTGAAAGGCTTTTTGTTTGTACAGGCGGAGAGACTCGAACTCTCACACCTCGCGGCACTAGATCCTAAGTCTAGCGTGTCTACCAATTCCACCACGCCTGCATTTTTCAACTAACAATTTTGCTAATTGGGTTGCAAATATAATGCAAAAAATCAATTTTGAAATACTTAATCATAAAAACTTCTTTTTTTGTACATTTATACTTTATCAAAAACATATTATGCAAGACGTAAAAAGCTTTATAGATAGCAATAAAGACAGATTATTAAATGAACTTATAGAACTTTTAAAAATTCCATCTGTTAGTGCAGATCCTGCATATGCACATGATGTACTTACTACAGCAGATGCTGTTAAAGCTGCTTTAGAAAAAGCTGGCTGTGACACGGTAGAGATATGCGAAACTCAAGGTTTTCCTATTGTGTACGGAGAAAAGTTAATAGACCCTTCATTACCAACCATTTTAGTATACGGACATTATGATGTACAACCAGCAGACCCAATTAATTTATGGGACTCTCCACCATACGAGCCCGTAATTAAAAAAACAGAATTACACCCAGAAGGTGCAATTTTTGCTCGTGGTGCTTGTGATGATAAAGGACAAATGTATATGCACGTAAAGGCATTAGAATTTATGGTAAGTACCAACCAACTACCTTGTAACGTTAAGTTTATGATAGAGGGCGAAGAAGAAGTTGGTAGCGTAAGTCTTTCTACATTTGTAAAAGAAAACAGAGAAAAACTTAAAAACGATGTTATTTTAATTAGTGACACGGGTATGATCTCTAAAGATGTACCATCTATAACAACAGGCCTAAGAGGGTTAAGTTATGTAGAGGTAGAGGTTACAGGGCCTAATAGAGATCTACACTCTGGCTTGTATGGCGGTGCAGTTGCCAACCCAATAAACATATTAACAAAAATGATTTCGTCTTTACATGACGAGAACAACCATATTACCATACCTGGTTTTTATGACAATGTAGAAGAGCTATCTACAGAAGAGCGTGCAGAAATGGCAAAAGCACCTTTTAACTTAAACGGTTACCAAAAATCTATAGGTATAAACTCTGTTTACGGAGAAAAAGGATACACTACAAACGAGCGTAACTCTATACGCCCAACTTTAGACGTAAACGGTATTTGGGGCGGCTACACTGGCGAAGGTGCAAAAACCGTAATAGCAAGCAAAGCATATGCAAAAATATCTATGCGTTTGGTACCAAACCAAGACTGGGAAAACATAACAGAATTGTTCTCTAAACACTTTAAAAGTATAGCTCCAGAAGGTGTAACCATAAAAGTAAACCCACATCATGGTGGTCAAGGTTATGTAACACCAATAGACAGCATTGGGTACAGAGCAGCTTCTAAAGCATACGAGACCACATTTGGCAAAACACCAATACCACAACGTAGTGGAGGTAGCATACCAATAGTTGCCTTGTTCGAGAAAGAGCTACAAAGCAAAACCATACTAATGGGCTTTGGTTTAGATAGTGATGCCATACACTCTCCTAACGAACATTTTGGCATTTGGAACTATTTAAAAGGTATAGAAACCATACCTTATTTCTACAAGAATTTTACAGATATGAATTCTTAAACACAAATACAACAACATTAAAAAGTCCGTTTCTTACTAATAGAGACGGACTTTTTTTTGTGCAAATATTTTTATTAGGGCGTCCCTACGGGCAGGCTATACGTTACAAGTCCTCGCTACGCTGTGGGCTTTTCACTACTATCCTTAACGCAAAATACTAGCGTAATTACTTTCAAATAAAATAGTACATTTACAAAACCAACCTTTAAAATTTAGTTATGAAATTAAAAGTATTATCGCTTCTTGCTATTTCAATATTTGGAATAAGTAATATAGTAGGTAGAGCAAGAATTCCAATACCTTACGGAGAAGAGCAAAAAATAGTTAAAATAGTAGACCTACCAGACACAGAAGATTTTCAGTTAGACGACGGTACTTATTTTGATATTGGTAAAATGTATACCATAAGTCATATTGTCTGGTTGCCATACAGTAATACAGAGCCTATAATAACTGGCTACGTAGATGATGACACCTATGTAGAGTTATCTGCAGAAAACTTAAAAGAAATAGCAGAAATAGCAAAGGTTGAAATACCAGAAACCGCATCTGCATCGTTTTTTGACCGTTTAGGCGGAAAAATAATTTTAGGTTCAATAGGCTTAGTTGTACTTTACGGAATATATTCTAGCTACTTTGGCAAAGACGAAGACGAAAAAGAAACAGCTTAAAATAACTGTTTACCATATTAAAAAGTCCGTTTCTTTAATAGAAACGGACTTTTTTTATACACCTAAAAAAAACTATACAAGGCAATATAACTCACAGGTTTTAAGACTTTAAACACAATTGTAATAACAAAATAATCAACTCTACATTTGTAGAATTCATTTTTTTATTCTACGTTTGTAGAGAACATTCTAAATATGTAGAGCTATGCAGTTGTCAAAATCTGAAGAAGAACTAATGAACCATCTCTGGAAATTAGAGAAAGCATTTTTAAAAGATTTACTAGATCAATATTCAGATCCTAAACCTGCAACCACCACTGTGGCTACAATGTTAAAACGTATGGCAGACAAAAATTTTGTAGCCTACAACTTATATGGCAAATCCAGAGAATATTATCCGTTAGTAAAAAAGAAAGCCTACTTCTCTAAACACGTAAACGGCTTAATAAAAAACTTTTTTAATGATAGTGCATCACAATTTGCATCGTTCTTTACTAAAGAAACCAACCTAACAAAAGAAGAGCTGGCGCATTTAAGAGAATTAATAGACCAAGAACTTAAAAACAAATAGTTATGCTTATATACCTATTAAAATCTACAGCTTGTTTAGCCATATTATTTCTTTTTTATAAAGTGTTTTTAGAAGAGCAAAATATGCACAAGTTTAAACGTTTTTACCTACTAGCTGCTTTAGCTTTAAGTTTTGGCATACCGCTAATAACGTTTACAACATACATACAAGTGCCAACAATAATTTATGAAACACCATTGGAGTATGGCAACATAAATAGTACAGAAATTATTGCAGAACCTACCAATTACTGGGCATACATAATTTGGAGTATTTACGGCTTGGGCGTTTTAATTTTTAGTATAAAATTTATTAAAAACAGCACTAACCTATTTTTAAAAATAAAGCAAAATCCTAAGCAAAGGTTACAAAACCATACCAATGTACTGTTAACTGAGAAAACTACACCACATACTTTTTTAAGTTATATATTTTTAAATAAAAAAGCCTATCAACATAAAAAAATACCAAAAGAGGTGTTGCTGCATGAAATTACACATGCAAAGCAAAAACACTCTATAGATGTATTACTTATAGAGGTATTGCAAGTTGTATTCTGGTTTAATCCGCTTATCTATTTTATAAAGCACACTATTAAATTAAATCACGAATTTTTAGCAGACCAAGCTGTCCTAAATCAGGGTGCGGACACTGTTAGCTATAGAAAAATTTTACTCGCATTTTCATCAAATGCAACAGAGCCACATATGGCAAACTCAATTAATTATTCATCAATCAAAAAACGATTTACAGTTATGAAAAAAAGAACCTCAAAACGGTCGGTTGTATTAAGAAGCTTGCTTCTTATACCTTTAGCAGCATTGCTTTTTTACAGTTTTAGCAACCAAAAAACAGAAGAAGTATTGGTAGACACTCAAACCTCACACGCAAATAAAATTGTAGGGAAAGGTGCTTCAGAAAAAATGATGCAAGAGTATATTAATTACATTCAGAATTACCAAAACGCTAAGAAAAAGGTAATTAATATGCCAGAATATAATAGAGTAGTTGCCATTTATGATCTAATGACAGAAGAACAACGTGCAACCGTTACAGACCATAAAACTATTCTTAAATTTCCTAGCATAGATTTAAAAAACACAACAAAAAAAGCACCAACGCAATCGGAGTTTAATTCTTGGAAAAACAAAGAAAACTTTGCTATTTGGATAGACAATAAACACGTTCCTAATTCTATATTAAACAAGTATTCGGCATCAGATATTGTTCATTATAACAATAGCTTTGTGTACAAAAATGCACGTAGCGCAAAGTTTCCGCAAGAACACCAAGTAAATTTATTTACCAAACAAGGGTTTGCCAATACATACATTAAAGCTGATGTAAATAAGTATAATAGTATACTCCAAAATTATAATAGCGAGTTAAATGTATTTAAAAATAACAGCGCAACCTCTAACGATGATTTAGACATAAAAAATGTTCAATTAAAAAAACTTTATGCTGAGTTTAGCAAAGAAGAAATAGAAAAATACAACATTCTTTTCCCTGAAAGCATTCCTGTTAAAAATTCTGAACAGTTGGGTATAGTTATAAGAGAAGAAAAACAAGATCCTTTAGAAACCTATAAAAAAGAATACAATACATATGTAACCTTAACTAAACAAGAGCCACATTATATACATAGGTCAGAAGCTGAGAAAAAGAAAATGGATGACCTTTTTACATTATTAGGTAGCCTGTACTTTAGCTTAAGCAAAGAAGATAGAGCTAAAGTAAAAAGAGTAAAAGCACCTATTTTACCATACGTTATACTAATTAGAAATGGCAAAACAGAATACAAAAAAAGCAGCGAGTTAACGGCAGAAGATAAAAAATTATTGCCACCACCTCCACCACCACCATTACCTCCATCAAATGACAAACAAGATTCTAAAGAACTTGCAAAAGCCAGAGCTACTTTTAAAAAAGATGCTAATGCATATGGTACTGCCGTTAGTGAATGCAGAAAACAAGGAAAAGGGACTAGGGAAGAGTTAAATAAATTACACAAAAAAACAATGGAAAGCTATGAGAGATGTAGCGCTTTAATTAAAAAAGAAAAAGGAGCAGCTCCGTTACCACCACCGCCACCTCCTGCTCCACCAATAAAGGAGTAATTATTCATAATAATGTCTTAAAAAGTAATAAAAAGCCTCATTTAGAGGCTTTTTCTGTAACAAATCATTGCAAAATGCGTTCTTATAGGTACATCAATCATCAAAAAAAGAACACTTATGATTAAACGTTTTTTTATACTCTGCTCCGGAGCAGATACTGCTATACTAGAAACTTGCTCTAACGGTGAGCAAAACAAATACGCTGGCATTGGCGCAACTGTATTTTTTACTGCTGTTATGGCTTTTATTGCTTGTGCATATGCATTATACACTGTTTTTGACAATGTTTACTACGCTGTGTTTTTTGGACTTGTTTGGGGCTTACTTATTTTTAATTTAGATCGTTTTATTGTTTCTACCATTAAAAAAAGAGACAATTTTAAAAGTGAATTGTTACAGGCCACACCACGTATTGTTTTAGCTGTTATAATAGCCATTGTTATTTCAAAACCTTTAGAAATGAAGATTTTTGAAAAAGAAATAAATCAGGTTTTACTAGAACAAAAGAACGATTTAACGCTTGCAAACAAGGAGCAAATTGCATTACAGTACAATCCTAAAAAGGAAGTCATTCATCAATCTATAGAAAAATTAAAACAAGATATTACAATTAAAGAAGCAGAAACCAACGCGCTTTACAACACTTACATTGCCGAGGCAGAAGGTAGAGAAGGTACTAAACTACTAGGCAAAGGACCTGTTTACGAAGAAAAAAGACAAAAACATGATGCTGCCTTGCAAGAATTACAAAAACTAAAAGAAACCAATGCTGTAAAAATTACAGCACTTGAAGAGCAAGCAGTGGCATTAGATACAGCATATGCTACTTCTGTTAAAGACTCGCAACCTATTATTGACGGTTTTGATGGTTTAATGGCGCGTATAACGGCTTTAAACAAGTTACCTTGGTTGCCATCATTCTTTATATTTTTATTGTTCTTAGCAATAGAAACGTCTCCTATAATAGCAAAACTACTAGCTCCAAAAGGTATGTACGATTATAAATTGGAAGAAGAAGAAAGTGTTGTAAAAACTTGGGTAACACAAAAGGTAGAACAACGCAATATGTTAATGCAAACAGATGCTGCTATTAACAAAAAAGTATATGAAGATATTGAACAAGAAAACGAAGTTTATAATTATAAAAAGCAACAAGCAGAAAAATTACTAAAACAACAAACTGATGCTTTCCATAACATACAAGCCAAAAACTTGTAATAAAAAAAGAGGCTAGTTTAGCAAAACTAGCCTCTTTATATTTTAAAATACAATTACTTAATTAGCAAAGTAAACGTATATAGCTACTACTATTAAACAAATAACAATACCTATTTGGTTTACGTACTTATAAGGCTTTATTTCTACTTGCTCTGTGTATTTTTGCTCAAAAGCAGTTTCTCTTGGCTTAATTTTACCAATAGCTAACATTATTAAAGAGTTTACTACGCATAATATAGCCATAACGTGTAAAAAGTGAGGGTAAGCATCTGCTTCTATTACAGCTAATGCATCTACACCAGTAACTCCGGCTGCTTCTGCTTTTTCTAAGGCAGAGCTTACAAAATAAGGCTTCATTAAAAACTGACTAATAATATATAACAAAGAACCTGTTATAATACCAACTTTAGCCGCTATTGCAGGAACTCTTTTAGTTAAAAAACCAATAATTATTACTGAAAAAATTGGAATACTATAAATACCATTTACTTCTTGTAAATATCCAAATAAACTACCCGCATTTGCTATAAAAGGAGCAATAAACATTGCTGCCAAGGCCAATACAATTCCAAATATTTTACCGTTTTTAACTACTTTAGTTTCACTTGCCTCTGGGTTTATATGCTGTTTGTAAATATCTAAACCAAATAAGGTTACAGAACTATTTAAAACACTATTAAAAGAACTTAAAATTGCACCAAATAATACTGCTGCAAAAAAGCCAACTAAATAGTCTGGCAATACTTTACCAACTAGTAAAGGGTATGCGCTAGAAGAGTCTATTTTACCTTCAAAAATATGAAACGCTATAATGCCTGGTAAAACTAAAATTAATGGACCTAATATTTTTATAAAAGAAGCCAATAACAATCCTTTTTGTCCTTCTGCTAAGTTTTTAGCACCTAAGGCTCTTTGTATAATTTGTTGGTTTGTTCCCCAATAAAAAAGGTTAACCAACATCATACCTGTAAAAATTGTAGAAAAAGGAACTGAGTCTGTTTTAGTTCCCATAGAGTTAAATTTCTCTGGGTTTTCTGTAGTTAAAATAGATAAACCATCCATTATACTACCGTCTCCAATATACATTAATCCAAAAACAGGAATTAAAATACCACCAATTAACAAACCTATTGCATTTATAGAGTCTGATACAACAACAGCTTTTAAACCACCAAAAACTGCATAAATACCTCCTATAATTCCTATTCCCCAAACACATAGCCATATAGATGCTGTGTGACTAATTCCTAAGTTTTCTGGCACATTAAACATTCCGCTTATGGCAACAGAACCAGAGTATAAAATTACAGGTAATAATACAACTACATAACCTGTTAAAAACAAACCAGATGTTATTGTTTTTGTAGTAACATCAAAACGTTCTGCTAAAAATTGCGGTACAGTTGTTAAACCACCTTTTAAATACCTTGGTAATAAAAAAATAGCAGTAATAACTATTGCTATTGCTGCTAACGTTTCCCAAGCCATAACAGACAAACCATCTGTGTAAGCATCAGAATTTAAACCTACTAATTGCTCTGTAGAAAGGTTTGTTAGTAAAAGAGATCCTGCAATAACACCTGCAGTTAAACTTCTTCCTCCTAAAAAATACCCATCAGAAGAGTTTTCATTTGTTTTTCTTGTAGCCAAATAAGATATAACGGCCACCAAAACTGTAAAGCCCACAAAGGACAGTAATGTTAATAACATAGTGCTAAATAAGTTTGGTTTAGGCTTATAAATATATCGGATTATTTTGTGGATAAAAAATAACACAGACATCATTTATATCTCTTTTGTTATAAATTCAACCGAAAACGATGTAGTTCAACTTAAACTTTAATGTAATCCTAAAACAATTGCTATTTTAGGAATACTTTTTTTTAATGTATGTAACATTTAAAGATACCAAGCGTTACTATAAAGTAATCTTAAGAAAACTAATGATGAAGAAAATTGCAATGCTACTCTTGTTACTTATTGGCTTTACTGCCACTGCACAAAAAATGCAGGTAACTTATAAGTTTAGTGAAAAATATGCAGATAGATACAAATACTCTAATTTGCTTACCATTGATAACGATGGCGCAAATGGGTCTGTACTAGTACGCTCCTATTATACTGGCTTAATTTTAAAGCCTAAAGGGTATTACATAGAGCATTACAATAAAAACTTAGATCTGGTAAGCGAGTTTAATTACAAACTAAAAGACAAGGATTTTGTAAATGGTTTTATAAACAACGGACAGCTATACCTTATATTTTTAGAGTTTAACGCTGCAAAAGAAAGTTATGATTACATAGTACACCAAAGTCCGTTAGACAATTTTGCTTTTACACAAAAAATTATCTTATCTGTACCGTCTAAACAAGTAGACAACCCATTAGACAAAAACTACTATAACCGTAATTTTGCATCTGGCTTTACAACATCCGTATTATTTAACAAACGTAAAGATGCCTTTGTAATTAGCGCACACTTTAAAAAGGCAAAAGATAATCAGCATTTTATTTATGTTTTTGATAATAACTTAGATTTAGTAATTACACACGACTTTTCTGCTGAAGTTGAAACAAAAAATTATGCTTTTGAAAGCGTTGAAATTACAAAAGACAAAAAAGAAGTATTCTTGGTTGCTAAAGCTTATTTTAAAAAGAGACGTTTTTCTGCCCTAGAGCGTAAATTTCAGTACGAATTATTAAAGGTTTCTGAAGAAGAGCGAGTAATGAAAACTTTTGATGAACCTGGTAAATTTTTAGAGGCTTTAAAACCAATACTTACAGATGAAAAACTTGTTTGCGTAGGTTTTTATGCTACACGTAAAGACAACAGATATAACGGCCTTAGTTATTTTAAGTTAGATGAAGGCTCTTTAGACATTAAAGACAAAAAGTTTATTCCGTTTTCTGCACAGTTTATGGCAGACAAATTTGGCAAGGAAGATGACAATAAAGAAATTAAAAACTTAATCTTTAAAAATGCAGAAATAGCTAGTGATGGTTCAATACTTTTTAATGCCGAAGAATATTTTGTAACATCTGGTTACCAAAGTAATCCAGGTGGTGGATCTAGAGTTAAAATTAGCAGGTACCATTACAATGATATGGTTGGCGCTAAACTTAGCGATGATGGCGATCTTATTTGGGTACGTAACATTAATAAGTCTGAGGTTACACAGGGTGATGGTGCATACGCATCATACAGTACATTTACAAAAGGAGACAACACTTATTTTTTTATAAGTACAGCGGCAGAAAACCCACAACTAATAAATAATGAGCGTTTGGTATTTAGACAAGGTTTAAGCAGAAACAGAAACATATTTTTAATTAAGTTAGATGCAAAAGGCTTTATGACTTATGATAAAATTATAGATAGTAAAACAGCTAGGTTACCGCTAATGATCTCTAAGCCATTAACTAACAAAAACAATATTTTGTTTTACGCAAAGCGTGGCACAAAAAAGCAAATGGTAGAAGTAGCTTTTTAAAAAGCAAACCTTATAAATTACAATCCTCTTGCTAAAAGTAAGAGGATTTTTTTTGTTTAAACTGATCTTCTTTTTCAATTAATTATTAAAACCACTAACATCTAATTGCTTCCTGAAAGGTTTCTACCGTATTTTCGTCTAACAATACATTAATACTAAAAGATAAAATAGTTATGCAAATACATATATGGTCTGATATTAGATGCCCGTTTTGTTACATTGGCAAACGTAACTTTACAGCTGCATTAGATAAATTTCCGCACAAAGATAAAATTACTGTAGAATGGAAAAGTTTTGAGTTAGATCCTAACTTAAAAACGCAAACAGATATTAATGCTATAGACCACTTTATGCAAAGCAAAGGTGTAGATGAGGTTAATGCTAAAGGTATGTTTAACAGAGTTACAGAAATGGCTAGTGGTGTTGGTCTTAATTTTAAAATTGAAGACATTGTTACCGCAAATTCTTTAAATGCGCACCGTTTATTACAATATGCAAAAACAGTAGGTTTTGCAGATGCTACCAAAGAAGCATTGCTAAAAGCACATTTAGAAGATGGGAAAAATATAGATGACATCTCATTTTTAGCAGATACAGCTGTCTCTGTTGGTATGGACAAAACTGCTGTTGAAGAAATATACAAAACAGATGCGTTTACTTACGAGGTTAGACAAGACGAAATGGAAGCTCGCAACATAGGCGTTAGCGGTGTGCCTTTTTTTGTGTTAGATAACAAATATGGAGTTTCTGGAGCACAACCAGTAGAAGCTTTTACTGAGGCTTTAGAACAAGCTTGGGAAAAACATCAAAAAGAGTCATTAACCATTTTACCAACAACAGGCGGAGAATCTTGTGATGTAGATGGCAATTGTGATTAATTTACAACTCTAAATAAATAAAAAGGCGCTATTAGCAATTGTTAATAGCGCCTTTTGTACTTTAAAATACTTTTATTTTAGTTCCCATCCTTTTCTATAGTCACGAGAAACCCATTCGTTAGCCATATCAAAATTTGTAACTTTCATATTGGCGGCGTCCCATTTTATGGTACGTCTACCAGGGTAGTTATAAGGATCCCAATCTCCTACTTTTTTACCCGCTTTTAGTGTTTTATATTGGTATGCTTTAATAGCTAAATTACCCATAAGCACACCCTCTGTTAATGGTCCGGCTTTAGTTACAAAGTCTGATGATGCGGTTGTACCATTTAAACAACCCTCTACCCAGTTATTTTGATGTCCTGCAGAACCGCCTTTTATTCTTGGCAATGTTTCTTTTGGCTTATTAAACATACTATTAACATCTGCTGGTAACAGTCTAGGATTAGCAGAATACACATCTGTTAAAATAATACCTTTTGTACCATGAAAAACTACGCCACCATCTCCGTTTCCTAGTTTTTCACCATCGGCTAGCTCACTAGGAATATCTGGCATAATTCCGCCATCATACCAATTTAAATCTATACTTCCTTGGTTTGGTGCATCTACTTTTAAACGCACTACAGATGAAGGCGGACAAGAGCTAGAGTAATCTGCCTCTACAAAATCTCCTACCCAAGTAGTTGTACAACTAGCCTCTGCTTCTGTTGGTGATCCTAAACCTAAAACACTATATGGAGTTTCCATAATATGGCAACCCATATCACCTAAAGCACCTGTTCCAAAGTCCCACCAACCACGCCATTTAAATGGCAAATAAGCAGGGTTATAATCTCTCATAGCCGCTGGCCCTAACCATAAATCCCAATCTAACTCTTTAGGAATTGGGTGTCCGCCTGCTGGTGTTTTTACTCCTTGTGGCCACACTGGTCTGTTGGTCCAACAATCTACTTTAGTAACATCTCCAATTACACCAGCATCTATCCATTCTTTAGCTGTTCTACTACCAGGACTAGACGCTCCTTGGTTCCCCATTTGGGTAATAATTCCGTTTTCTTTAGCTACTTTGGTCATTAACCTTACCTCTTCAATATTGTGCGCTAGAGGTTTTTCTACGTACGCGTGTTTTTTGGCACGCATAAAAGGCAATGCAATGGTAGCGTGTGTGTGGTCTGGTGTTGCCACCATAATAGCATCAATTTCATTTAAATGCTTATCATACACTTCTCTAAAGTCCTTATACCTTTTTGCTTTTGGGTGTAATTTATGACTGGCAGCAACTCCTCTTTCATCTACATCACAAAGAGTAACAAACTTAACTTTACCTGTTTCTGTAAGTTCTTTAATTACAGATGATCCTCTACCTCCTACTCCAAATGCTCCTATGTAAAGTGTATCACTAGGTGGCACGTGATTTTTACCAAGTACAAAACTTGGAACAATAGAAAATGCAGCAGAAGATGCAGCTACATTTTTTATAAATTTTCTTCTTCCCATAATAAGGTTGCTTATAGTTTACTGGTTGAAGATACATAAAAAATACAAGCAACACTTTTGCAAAAAATGTTAAAAGAAAAACTATAACGTTGTAGTAAAACCTATTATTCTTTACCGTTCCACTCGTTATAAAACTGCTCTAAAAAAGTCTTCATATAAGAATGCCTTTGTGCTGCTAGCTTTGTACCCGTTTGGGTGTTCATTTTATCTTTTAAAAGCAGTAATTTTTCATAAAAATGATTAATTGTTGGTGCTGTAGATTTTTTATATTCCTCTTTAGTCATATTTAAATTGGGAGCAATATCTGGGTTGTACATTTCCCTATTTTTAAATCCACCATAATTAAAAGCACGCGCTATGCCAATGGCACCTATAGCATCTAACCTATCTGCATCTTGCACCACTTGTAACTCTAAAGATGTAAAAGGTTTTGCTGTAGTTGCATCATCAACCTTTAAACTACTTTTAAAAGAAATGTTTTCTATAATTTTTACAACGTGATCTATATTTTTTTCATCAACCTGTATAGATCTTAAAAAATCTGTTGCCATTTTAGGACCAACAGTTTCATCGCCATTATAAAATTTAGCATCAGCAATATCATGTAATAACGCACCAAGAGCAACTACTAATTGGTCTACAGCTTCATCCTTAGCTAAAAGCATTGTGTTATTATACACACGCTCTATATGAAACCAGTCGTGACCACCTTCTGCACCTTCTAAAGTTTTTTTTACAAAGGCTTTAGTTTGTGCAATTATATCAGAATTTATCATTTAAAAGAGGTTACGCCAGCGGTTACTGTTTGTTCTACTTGTGCAATTATATCGTCTGCATTTCCTTTAATTTCTATAGGTGTGTGCACGTCTATTGTAAAGTGACTACCTAAACCATATGGGTATTTACCGTATTTTAAAAGTTTCCAAGAATTGTTAATACTTATAGGAACTATTAAGGCTGATGGTGCATTTTTCATAAGAATTTTAAGTCCCATTGGTTGAAACCTTTTAGGATGCCCTGTTCTACTTCTGGTACCTTCTGGAAAAATTACGGCACTACGCTTGTGTTTTTCTATGTATTTACCAAGTTTAGCAATTTCTGTAAGTGCTTGCCTAGCATCTTTACGGTCTATTAAAACAGAACCTCCGTGCCTTAAATTATAAGATACACTTGGTATTCCTTTACCTAACTCCTTTTTACTCACAAATTTTGGGTGATTTTTTCTAAAAAACCAAATAAGTGGCGGAATATCGTTCATACTCTGGTGGTTTGCCACAAATATAATAGGCCTATCTGTAGGTATTTTTGCCTCTTTTTTAAACGAATAACGCGTACCTAAAAAGTGTGTGCTACGCATTAAAAACCAATTTAATATACTAACACTTTTTTTATGTGCCGTGTAACCAAACACATTAAAACAAACCCATTGTATAGGATGAAAAATGATTAGTGATAATCCAAAGGATAAAAAATACAATGCCGTTAATGGGTATGATATTAGTTTTTGCATGCTACAAAAATAAAAAAACCGCCCTATGTATAGAGCGGTTTTTTAAGATAATTTAAATTCTATTAATTAACAGAATTCATCATAAGCTTGTTTTAAGTTTTCAGCAATCATTTCTGCTGGTCTACCTTCAATGTGGTGACGTTCTATCATATGCACTAACTCTCCGTTTTTAAACAAAGCAATACTTGGCGATGATGGAGGAAAAGGAACCATAAGTCCTCTTGCTGCATTAACTGCGTCTGTATCTACACCTGCAAAAACTGTAACAGTATTACTTGGTTTTTTATCGTTAAGTAAACTCATTTTTGCGCCTGGTCTTGCATTAGCAGCAGCACAACCACAAACAGAGTTAACTACCACTAAAGTAGTACCTTCTGCATTTATTGCTTTTTCTACAGCTTCTGCTGTGAATAATTCCTCAAAACCTACAGAGGTTAAATCCTCTCTCATTGGTTTTACTAATTCTGCTGGGTACATATATTTTAATTTTATTATGTTAATAAGCGTTACTACAAAAGTAACTAATTTGTCGCATTTTTCTATAAACCTTAACTTTTCATTTAATCTTAACCTTTATCTTTGAAAAAATTTAGAAAAAAGTATGTTAAAATGGATAGCTGCGATACTAGGCAGCATATTTTTTAAAATCCCTGGAGGTATTGCCGGCTTTTTTATTGGTAGCCTTTTAGACAACCTTACTGGAAGTAAAAATAATAGAGGCGGAAATACTGTTTTTAATGATATGACTCGCCAAAAAGTCTCTCCTGCAGATTTTGAAATGCAATTAATATCACTCTGTTCTATTGTTATAAAAGCAGATGGAAAAGTTAGCCAACCAGAGTTAGACTATGTACGCCAATATTTTGTACAGACTTATGGAAAGGAAAAGGCAAATGCCATTTTTAGAACCTTTAATGAGGTTAATAAAAAGCATGAGATTTCTGCAAAGCGCATTTGTTACTATTTAAATCAGCGTGTACGTTATGAGGTTAGGTTACAATTAGTACATTTTTTATTTGGCATTGCACAAGCCGATGGTTCTGTTACTGGTGCAGAAGTAGAAGTAATTAGAGATATTGCTGCTTACTTTAAATTAGGAAAAAGAGATTACGAAAGTGTAAAAGCAATGTTTGTAGCATCTGCAGATACGGCTTATAAAATACTAGAGATTGATAAAAGTGCTACAGATGACGAGGTTAAAAAAGCCTATAGATCTATGGCAAAAAAATACCACCCAGATAAAGTTGTTACCCAAAACGAAGCCATAAAAAAAGGAGCTGAAGAAAAATTTAAAGAGGTACAAAAAGCATATGAAACTATACAGAAAGAACGTGGTATCAGCTAGTTAATTTTTAATCATTTATTTATAAAAAGAAATTATGGAACAGTTTTTATTTTACATAGGATTAGGTTTAGAGCACGTATTAGACCTTAGTGCTTATGATCATATTTTATTTTTAACTGCTTTAGCCATTCCTTTTTCGTTTAAAGATTGGAAAAATGTTTTACTCTTAGCTACCGTTTTTACTGTTGCGCATTGCTTCTCTTTAGGTTTATCTAGCTACGGATATGTTACACCTGACACTGGTTTAATAGAATTTCTAATTCCGGTAACCATTTTTATTACAGCATTATTTAATATTTATGCTGCTAAAAACAAGCAAACTTTAGCATCTATAAAACTACACGTTATTGCCACCGCCTTTTTTGGTTTGGTTCACGGTTTTGGTTTCTCTAACTATTTTAAAATGCTAATGGCAGAGGAAGAAAATAAATTTACACCATTACTTGGCTTTGCTACAGGAATAGAAATGTCTCAGCTATTAATATTGGTCTTAGCGCTTGCATTAACTTTTGTAGTAGTAAGCTTATTTAAAGTTAAACAGTGGCTGTATGCCATAGTAGCATCTATAATTGTATTAGCTATTACAATACCAATGTTAATAGATACGTTCCCATACTAAAAGGTTTTAGTGTTAAAATTATCCTTTATTGATTGTGTGCGTTAGCTAAAGCCTGTATCTTGTGGCCATTACAACAAAAATGAAAGACAGTAAACAAAAAAAATACGACGAAGCTTACCTACGTATGGCTCAGGAATGGGCAAAATTATCATACTGTGATCGTAAGCAAGTAGGTGCAATTATTGTAAAAGATAGAATGATAATTTCTGACGGATACAATGGAACACCAACTGGTTTTGAAAACATTTGTGAGGATGAAGAAGGATACACAAAATGGTATGTATTACATGCTGAAGCAAATGCAATATCTAAAGTAGCTTCTTCTACACAATCTTGTACAGGTGCAACTTTATACATTACGTTATCTCCTTGCAAAGAATGTAGCAAGCTTATACACCAGTCTGGCATAGTACGTGTGGTATACCAAAATGCTTACAAAGACGATTCTGGATTAAAATTTTTAGAAAAAGCAGGCATAAAATTAACCCATTTACCACTGCAATAGTAGTATGAAAAATAAAATGTATTACATATGGCCCATTGTAATTGCCGCAGCTTTAGCGCTTGGTATTTTGCTTGGTGGTAAGTTAAACTTTAATGATTCTCCTGAGCGTCTTTTTACAACAAATTCTAAAAAAGACAAATTAAATAGGCTAATAGACTACATAGATTATGAATATGTAGACGATGTTAATACAGATAGTATTGTAGATGTTACCGTAAATAATATTTTAGGCAAGCTAGATCCACATTCGGTTTATATTCCTAAAAAGGAAATGGCAGAAGTCTCTGAAAGTATGAAAGGTGACTTTGTTGGTATAGGTATTAATTTTTACATGTACCAAGATACCATTTCAGTTATTAAAACAGTAGAAAACGGACCTAGTTACAACAAAGGCATACAAGCCGGCGACCGTATTTTAAGAGCAAATGGCGAGGAGTTATTTGGTAAAAAACTGGCAAGTGGTAGCATTGTAGACCAACTAAAAGGAAAAAGAGGCTCTACTATAGACTTAGAAGTTTACCGTAAAAAAGAAGACCATACATTTACTGTATCAGTAAAAAGAAATACCATACCCTTAAAAAGTGTAGATAGCTATTATATGCTAACCAAAGATATTGGTTACATAAAGGTTAACAGGTTTGCAGAGTCTACCTATAAAGAATTTAAAACTGCTCTTAAAGCATTACAAAAACAAGGTGCAACCAAACTTACCCTAGACCTAAGAGACAATCCTGGTGGTTATTTAGGTATTGCAGAGCAAATGGCTGATCAGTTTTTAAAAGACGGAAAACTTATTTTGTTTACTAAAAATAAAAAAGGTACAATTGAAAATGCTTATGCTACAGACAAAGGTAGTTTTGAAGATAAACCTGTATTTGTTTTAATAAACGAAAGGTCTGCATCTGCTAGTGAAATTGTTGCTGGCGCATTACAAGATAATGATATAGGTACAATTGTAGGCAGACGCTCTTTTGGAAAAGGACTAGTACAAAGAGAAATGGATTTAGGCGATGGCTCAGCCGTGCGCTTAACTATTTCTAGGTACTACACACCAACAGGAAGATCTATACAGCGTGATTATAAAAAAGGTAATGTAGATTATTACCAAGAATTAATGAAACGTTATGCAAACGGGGAAATGCGTGATGCAGATAGTATCAAAGTTGCAGATTCACTAAAATATATTACTCCAAAAGGAAAAACTGTATATGGCGGTGGTGGCATTATACCAGACGAGTTTGTACCTATTGGAAATAATGAACAAGAAGCAATTATAGACTTAGACAGCTATGGTTTTATATCATACTTTACTTTTGAACATTTAGACAAAGACAGGTCTAGATATAATATGTTCTCTAGAGAAGAATTTATTAGAGATTTTAAGGTTGATGAAAATCTGTTTGTAGAGTTTATTACTTACGCTAAAAAGAATAATCTTTCTTTAGACTTTTACAAGTATGAGGTTAGTTTAAAAAGATACTTAAAAGCAACTTTAGCAGATCAGTTATTTGATGCTAATGCATATGCAGAAATAAAAAGTAAATCTGACCCAATGCTACAAAAGGTTTTAGAACTTACAAATGAGAATTTTGAAGACAAAGACCTGCAAAATCAGGAAGAAATAGACAACTAGTATTTAACATACACAAAGCTCTTTTTTGGTATATTGCATACCATGATGGAGATACTACAAAAGCAACACGCGTTTTTTAAGTCACAACAAACCAAAGACATAACATACCGTAAACAAGCTTTAAAAAAACTTAGGCAAGAAATTATAACTAGAGAAGCTGCAATATGCGATGCTATTTATGAAGATTTTAAAAAGCCTAGATTTGAGTCTATGGCGGCAGAAACACAGTTTGTTTTAGCTGAGCTTAACTACACCATTAAAAACATTAAAAAATGGGCTAGACCAGAAAAAGTGTCTGGTGCATTATTAAATTTTCCATCATCAGACTGGTTGTATAAAGAGCCTTATGGGACTGTGCTTATTGTTGCACCTTGGAACTATCCTTTTCAACTAGCAATTGCCCCCTTGATTGGCGCCATTGCAGCAGGTAATACGGCAGTTATAAAACCATCAGAAATAACACCAAACACCTCTAAAATTATAGTAGAACTAATTACTGCAATTTTTAATGATGAATATGTTGCCGTTGTAGAAGGAGGCGTAGAAGTATCTAAAAACTTATTAGCTCAAAAATGGGATTATATTTTTTTTACAGGTAGTACCAATGTCGGAAAAATATTTTACAAAAGTGCAGCCGAACACCTAACACCTATTACCCTAGAACTTGGTGGTAAAAACCCTGCTATTGTAGACCAAACTGCCAATATAAAACTTGCAGCAAAGCGTATTGCTTGGGGTAAATTTTTAAATGCGGGGCAAACTTGTATTGCTACAGATTACATTTTAGTTCACAAAGATGTAAAAGATAAATTAGTAGCAGCTTTGCAACAAAGTATTTTAGACTCCTATGGCAAAGATATAGAGGCATCTAAAGATTATGCACGTACGGTTAGTAAAAACCATTTTAACAATTTAACTGAATTATTACAAGGGCAAGAAATTATTTTTGGCGGTCAAACAAATGCAAACGATAATTACATAGCTCCTACACTTGTTAACGAACCTAGTTTAGATAGTAAGTTAATGCAAGGAGAAATTTTTGGGCCTATTTTACCAATCATTTCGTATACTACAGAAAAAGATATAGAAAAACATATTATGAACTATGGTAAGCCACTTGCCACATATGTTTTTTCTACAAACAGGAAATTTCAACAAAAAATAATAACCAAATACAGTTTTGGTGGCGGTGCAATTAACGATACTGTGATACACATAACCAATAAAAAACTACCGTTTGGTGGCGTAGGTTCTAGTGGTATTGGCGCGTACCATGGCAAAACTTCTTTTGATGTTT
>NZ_JBDVAA010000116.1:0-2925 GCF_039943695.1 Cellulophaga sp.
CTATGTGTAAATTTTTAGCTCTAGAAATATCTTTTAATGGAAAAACACTTATTGAGTTAGATGAAATTCGTTTTATTTTACAGAATACTACATCTAATTCTTTATTCTTTAAAAAAACATTCATTTGTTTTACTAGTTTATCTTCCAACCAAACATCATCACTATCCTGAAAAGCAATATATTCTCCTTTTGAAGCTTTTATCCCTAAATTTCTTGCTCCTCCACCTCCAACATTTTTATCTAAGCGAATATATTGAACTCTATCATCACTTTTAAAATTTTCCATAATTAAATAGGTCTTATCATTAGAGCAGTCATCCACAACAATAATTTCTATATTACTATAAGACTGAGATAATACACTATCAATTGCTCTTCTAATTGTTAATTGCCTATTATATGTAGGGATTATTATGCTTACTAAAGGCTTTATCATTTTTTATTATATTTAAAATAATGCTTTATAAATTTCTTGAATTTCAAATATGGCTTATATGTATTTAAGTAATAAATAAAAGGCCTATTTCTCTCATAATCTTTTATATTATTAATAATCAAAGATTTATTAATGTCTTTATTTTTTTTTAGACTCGAAATATAATCATTAATTTCAGATGTATTTTTAACCCAATCTAAGTTTTCTAAGGCATAATTTCTTGCCTTTTTCTTGAATAAGCCTATTTTTTCTTTGTTAGCAATATAATATAACATTTCTTTTTTTAAAGAATCTGCTGACACTATAGATTGAGACCAAAAGTAATTATCACTTCTTTTCTCGACCTTGTCAACTTTCACTAATCTTCCTGAAATATCCTTTTTAACAAATTCATTCATTGGAGGTTGGTCCGTTGTTACCGTAGGTAACCCACATGAAATTGCCTCTGGAACAGTAAGTCCAATTCCCTCCAATCTGGACGGATACAGATATACATCATAAAACTTATAAAGCCCAGGAGCACTAATAGTTTCATCTATAACTTGTAGTTTTTCTGCTTTAATTAATTCATTTATAATTAAATTATTTTCTGGAAAAAATTGATATAAACTAACTTGAGAATGTATAATCAATTTAAAATTCTCTGTAATGATAGAGTGAGCTGCCCTCAATACAAAGTCTGTACCTTTTCGCAATGGATTCATCCCAGCAGAATGAAAAAATTGTATACAATCTTTATCTACTATTTCAATAGGTTCATTTGGAATAAATAAATCAGTATTCGTACCCCACGGAAAATATTTAGCCTGATAATGATTTTTAAACACAGAATAATGTCTTTGAGTATTACAAAACAAAAAATCATATAAATGAAAAAAAGGCACTGTTTCTTTTTTATAATAATCAATATAAGCACCAATAATAACTCCCATTTTATCACATTCAATTACTGGGCTCCATTCATGTTGTTCATTGAATATTACTATCTCTAACTCATTAGATAAAACCCAATTTCTAAAATCTTTTAGATCAATCTTTGTTCTTGTTGAATTCTTAAATTGTTTCCCCCAAGTTATATTACCTTTATTCCATAACGGGTCTTTAATTGCAAACTCTTCACCTCCTCTAGCATATATAAACACATCATTTTCTTTTTCTAATACTTCTTTGTATTGTTTAGACACATAAGCAGCCCCCCTTTCAAACCATGTTGTTACTATTCCTATTTTCATAAGTTACGTTATGTTTTTTTTTGTTTTATAAAAGTATTCTCTGTCTAAAAAATACATACAAAGAATATAACTACTTATTCCAGTTATAGGAAGTCCAAATATTCTTAGATATGTATTAGAAATAAATGTTGATAAATAAAATAATAACAATATTGGCAAAATCATCATTAGTAAGTGAATCATTATAGTTAAGAATATTTCTATTATTCTTATTGGAATAATCTTCTTGGTTATTAAGTTAAAAGAAATAATAAAACTTAAAATATGGTAAAAAATTAAACTGACTACTATAAAAATTAGCCCCAATTGACTAGATAAAAAGATTAAACAAGAAACAACTAAAAGCATAGATAAATTCCAGTAAAAACCCCAATTAACTTTACCCGTAGCAAGTATTAAACTTCCAATAGGATTACCAACAGACACAACAATATACATTAAACATAGCAACCTAAAAATAATAACAGAATCTACCCATTGATCCCCATAAATTGTTAAAATTAAATCTTTAGCTAAAAATGCCATTATTATGTATACAACAACAATTACCGAAAAAAGGTGTTTAATAGACAATAAGTAAATGTTTTTTAAATCTAACTTACTATCCTGAAACTTGGACATCAAAGGAAAAGTTATTTTAGAAACAACAGGTGATATCAACTGTAGCGGCTTAATTGCTAAATTCTTAGCTATATTATAAACGCCTAAAATTTCCAAACCTAAAACTTTACCAATTATTAAAGTATCTAATTGAGAAGTAAAATAAACTGTTAAGTTCTGCCCTAAGTTAAATGCCCCGTATCTAAATAGGGACTTCAACGACTTGTGGTTATATTTAAAACTAGGGATAAATATTTTTCTTCCATAAATTATCAAATATAAACTCTGAACTACTGACCTGCCCACTATAGAGTAAATGAATGATATTATTCCATAATCAAGTTTTATCAGAATAGACATCAAAATTAATCCAAACAGATAAGAAAAAATTTCTGAAACAGCTACTGTTTTAAGCAAAACTTCTTTTAAAAAAAGAAATTTATACAACCTGGAAGTTGATAATATTATAAAAGAAAAGCAAACAATTTTTATATAAAGATTTACTTCTAATACATCATAAAATGAAGAAATTAAAGGTGATATTACAAAAAGAAGTGCTGTAAAAAAAACTCCTGAAAAAACATTAACCCAATATACACTAGAGAGTTGCTCAAAAGATATATTCTTATTGTAAACAATTGCATTACTAATACCTAC
>NZ_JBDVAA010000117.1:0-1752 GCF_039943695.1 Cellulophaga sp.
TATAATACTCATACTTTTCACGAGCATCTGCAAACTTAGCTACTATAACCTCAAACAACTCTTGCTTTGCGTGTCCGTAACCATAGTTACCACCTTTATATTTAGCACGCATTTCTTCAACCTGCTCTGGCGTTGCTAATATTTTATACAACTCAAACACATTATCACCTTCTGGCTCTTTAGGATCTTCCATTGGTGTACTATCTGTTTGGATACCCATAATTTGCTTACGTAACTTCTTATCAGTCTGAAACAAATTAATTAAGTTTCCTTTACTCTTACTCATTTTATCCCCATCTGTACCAGGAATAAATTTAGACTCCTCTTGCACTTTACCTTGTGGCAATACAAATGTTTCTCCCAATTGCGCATGAAACCTAGAAGCTACATCTCTTGTAATTTCTAAATGTTGCATTTGATCTTTACCCACAGGCACAATCTCAGCATCATATAACAATATATCTGCAGCCATTAACATTGGGTATGTAAACAAACCAGCGTTAACATCGTCTAACCTGTCTGCCTTATCTTTAAAAGAATGCGCTAAGGTTAATCTTTGATACGGAAAAAAACAGCTCAAATACCACGATAATTCTGTTGTTTGCGGAACATCGCTTTGTCTGTAAAAAACAGTTTTTTCAATATCTAAGCCAAAAGCAAGCCAGGTAGCAGCTACAGCATAAGTATTGTTACGCAATTCTTCTCCATTTTTTATTTGCGTTAGCGAATGCATATCTGCAATAAAAAGAAAAGATTCATTTTTTGGGTCGTTTGCCATATCTATAGCTGGCATAATTGCACCCAAAATATTACCTAAATGCGGCACTCCCGTGCTCTGTACTCCTGTTAAAACTCTTGCCATTTTATTTAAAATAATTGTAAAAATCAAAGGTAATGCAAATAGAAGAATAGACCAACATTTTGGTTTTTGGTTTTTTTAGTTTGATATTATTTAAAAAGTAAACTTTTTTAACCTTAGTTTTAATTAATTACTATTTTTGAAGCTATGTTCACTTTTATTAAAAACATAGGTCACCTAATTTACCGCATTTGGTTTTACATACTTGTGGCATTACCTATACTCTTATTTTTTCCGTTGTTATTTATCTTTTGCATTAAAGAAAAATGGTACCCATACTTTTTTTGGTTAGCACGCAACCTTTGGGCAAGACCAATTTTATTAGGTATGGGTTGCCCGCAACAAATAAAAAGAGAACAAAAGATAGAAAAAGGAAAAAGCTATATGCTAGTTGCAAACCATACTAGTATGTTAGACATTATGCTAATGTTACGCGCTAGTAGAAACCCCTTTGTGTTTGTGGGCAAAAAAGAGTTGGTTAAAATTCCGCTATTTGGTTTCTTTTACAAACGTGTGTGTATTATGGTAGACCGCAGCAATACCAAAAGTAGAACTGCTGTATATATGCGGGCACAAAGAAGACTAAAACAAGGACTAAGTATTTGTATTTTTCCTGAAGGTGGCGTACCAGAAGAAGACGTTATTTTAGATGAGTTTAAAGATGGCGCTTTTAAGATGGCTATTGCTCATAAAATACCTATTGTGCCAATGACATTTTTAGACTGTAAAAAAAGATTTTCTTTTACCTTTTTTAGTGGAAGTCCGGGTTTATTGCGCGTAAAAATTCATTCTTTTTTTGAAACCAATGAGCTAGACGAAGAACATAAAGCAACATTAAGAGAAGATGTACGAAACTTTATACTTAAAGAGCTGCAAAGTAAAAAACCAACTGG
>NZ_JBDVAA010000118.1:0-5721 GCF_039943695.1 Cellulophaga sp.
GAATTATTAGCAATAGGCTGTGCTAACTCTGTCTTTAGTTTTCTTAATTTACGTAGTTGGTTTTCATTAGGTTTAGGTGCGCTTGGCGGTATACCAGATACAGGTTTAGCTTGCCTAAGCTTACTTTTATCTACTTCACCAAAAATATTCTTATCAATAAGAGATTTATATTTGTAGTTACTAACTGGTGTTAGATTTTCTATAAACTTCTCGTCTATTTCTTCAATAAACCTACTAGGTTCTGCATCTACTAATTTACCCCAACGATACCTACTTTCTGTGTATGTTAAATACGCTTGTTTTTCTGCTCTTGTTAATGCAACATAAAATAATCTACGTTCCTCTTCAAGCTCTGTACGGGTATTCATACTCATAGCAGATGGAAACAAATCTTCTTCCATACCTACAATAAATACGTGAGGAAACTCTAATCCCTTAGCCATATGTATTGTCATAAGAGCAACACGGTCATCATCTCCCTTATCATTATCTAAATCTGTAGCAAGTGCCACATCTTCTAAAAACTCAGCTATATTACCTGTAGCATCTGCAAGTTCCATTTGACCTTCAACAAAGTCTTTTATACCATTTAAAAGCTCTTCTATGTTTTCCATTTTGGCAATACCTTCTGGTGTACCATCTTTTTTAAACTCTAAAAGAATACCTGTTTTTTTGGCAACGTGTTCAGACAAAGAAAAAGCATCTGCTCCTTTGTTCATTATCTGAAAACCCTTAATCATATTAACAAACTCTGTTAGCCTACGTTTGGTTCCTGAATTTATTTTTAGTTCTATTTTATCTATGTTCTCCATAACCTCGAACATAGATCTGCCGTAATGGTTAGCTGTAACTAGTAATTTATCTATTGTAGCCTGCCCTATTCCCCTTCCTGGAAAATTTATAAAACGCTTTAATGCTTCTTCATCTTTAGGGTTTATTACCAATCTTAAATAAGCCAAAACATCTTTAATTTCTTTACGTTGGTAAAAAGATAATCCACCATAAATTCTATATGGTATATCTCTTTTACGCAAAGCATCTTCAATAGATCTAGATTGCGAGTTAGTACGGTAAAGTACTGCAAACTCACCGTTATGCAGCTGCTCATTCATCCTAGTTTCAAAAATAGTACCAGCAACAAACCTACCTTCTTCTGCATCAGTAATACTGCGGTGAACCTTAATTAATGGTCCGTCTTCATTAGAAGTCCAAACAACCTTTTCTAACTGATTTTTATTTTTTTCTATAATAGAGTTTGCTGCATTTACAATATTACCAGTAGAACGGTAATTCTGCTCTAACCTGTACATTGCAACATTATCGTAATCCTTTTGAAAGTTTAGAATATTACTAATGTTTGCCCCTCTAAAGGAGTAAATACTTTGTGCATCATCACCCACAACACAAATGTTTTGGAATTTATCTGATAATGCTTTTACAATTAGGTATTGTGAGTGGTTTGTATCTTGGTACTCATCTACCATTATATACTGAAACCTATTTTGGTATTTTTGAAGTACTTCTGGAAAAACGTTTAAAAGCTCATTGGTTTTCAACAATAAATCATCAAAATCCATTGCTCCTGCCTTAAAACATCTATCTACATAATTTTTATAAATTTCACCAGTACGTGGGCGTTTTGCCATTGCATCTGCCTCTACTAAATCTGGATTATTAAAATACGCTTTTACAGTAATTAAACTGTTTTTATAAGATGATATTCTATTTTGTATTTGTTTGTATTTATAAACATCCTTGTCTAACTGCATTTCTTTAATAATAGAAGCAATTAAACGCTGAGAATCCTGAGTATCATAAATAGTAAAATTGTTAGGATACCCTAACTTATCAGCTTCAAAACGTAATAACTTAGCAAAAATGGAGTGAAAAGTCCCCATCCATAAACTCTTGGTCTCTGCACTACCAGCAATATCTGCAATACGCACTTTCATTTCTCTTGCTGCCTTGTTGGTAAACGTAAGCGACAAAATATTAAAAGGATCCACACCTTGTTGTATTAAATATGCAATACGGTAAGTTAACACCCTTGTTTTACCAGAACCAGCTCCGGCAATTACCATTAATGGTCCTTTTGTATGTAAAACAGGTGCTTTTTGAGCCTCGTTTAGTTGGGCAATAAATTCTTCCAATTGATTTTGTATTAAAATTTTTAGAGAAGTGTAAATTTAACCATAATTACTGCCAGATAAAACAAGTACTATTAATAATTATAAACAATAAAATTTACAATCAGTTTTATTTTAAATATCTTTAGAGAATACTACTTTTAAAACATACATTATATTGGAAAATATTGAAATTAGAATAGCTAAACTTGAAGATTTAGAAACACTTAAGTCTTTTGAGCAAGGAGTAATTTTAGCAGAACGTCCTTTTGATGAAACTTTAAAGCCAGACCCAATTTCTTACTACAGTATTGAAGATTTATTAAAGGATCCTAAAACAATTGTAGCTGTTGCCACATTAAACAATACGCTTATTGGCTCTGCTTATGCTACAATTAGGGAGGCAAAAAAACATTTAAAACACAGTACCTACGCCTATTTAGGTTTTATGTATGTAGATCCCAAGCAACGTGGCAAAGGTGTAAATAAAAGTATAATAGACTTTTTATTTAAATGGATAAAACAGCAAAATACCACTGAAGTTAGATTAGATGTTTATAGTGAAAATGCCGCTGCCTTACGAGCGTATGAAAAAGCAGGATTTAAAAAGCATATGGTAAATATGAGAATGAAAATCTAATTTTAAAGATTGATAAAAACCAAAATAACTGACTAATTACAACTATATGAAAACTAAAACCAATTTATTACTAGCAGTTCTGCTAAGTAGCTTTGCTTTACAAGCACAGAATTACAAATTAGATACTGATTACAAGAATATTGAAAAAAAAGTTATTGAATGGAGGCATAATTTTCATCAAAACCCAGAACTATCTAACCGAGAGTTTAAAACTGCAGAAAAAATTGCTAAGCATTTAAAATCTTTAGGAATAGAAGTACAAACAAAAGTAGCCGTAACAGGCGTTGTTGGTATTTTAAAAGGTAAACAACCAGGAAAAGTAATTGCTTTAAGAGCAGATATAGATGCATTACCTGTAACAGAACGCAATAATTTACCATTTAAATCTAAAGTTAAAGACCAATTTTTAGGGGTAGAAACTGGTGTTATGCACGCTTGCGGACACGATACACACACGGCTATATTAATGGGCGTTGCAGAAATTTTAGCTCAAAACAAAGACAAAATAAATGGTACTATTAAGTTTATTTTTCAACCTGCAGAAGAAGGTGCGCCTCCTGGAGAAGAAGGTGGTGCTGCATTAATGATAAAAGAAGGCGTTATGCAAAACCCTAAAGTTGATGCTATTTTTGGATTACATATTAATTCTGGTACTCCTGTTGGTGTAATTAAATACAAAACGGAAGGTATAATGGCAGCTGTAGAGCGTTTTGTTATTAATGTTAAAGGCAAACAAACACACGGTTCACAGCCTTGGTCTGGTGTAGATCCTATAGTAATATCTGCTAAAATTATTGATGGTTTGCAAACCATTATTAGTAGAGAATCTAACCTTACGGAAGAAGCTGCGGTAATAACTGTAGGTAAAATTACTAGCGGCGTACGCTTTAATATTATTCCTGAAAGTGCAGAACTTATTGGTACCATTAGAACATTAAATCCGGATATGCGTGAACTTATTTTACGCAGAATGAAAGAAATGACAGGGACTATTGCTAAAGCATATGGCGGTACAGCAACTTTAGAAGTAGAGAGTCAAACTTCTATTACCTATAATGATGTTGCTTTAGTAAACCAAATGTTACCAACTATGCAGCGTGTCGCAGGCGAAAAAAACGTTCATTTAACAAAAGCTACAACTGGTGGTGAAGACTTTTCATACTTTCAAGAGGTTGTACCTGGGTTTTATTTCTTTTTAGGCGGAATGACACCAGGTAACAAAGAAGCTTATCCTCACCACACACCAGACTTTAAAATTGATGATGCAGGAATGCTTTTAGGTGTTAAAACACTAACAGAAATGAGTTTAGATTATTTAAACAAATAACGTTGGACCAAACAATAAATGACTATAGATTTGGTTATTTTTGTAGCATAATTAAAAAGTTAAATTTATATAAAGTTTGACTTTAAAAAACAAATACAGATTAAATGGATTCTTTTTTAAATTTTATATCTAGTATCTCTTGGTGGATATGGTTATTAATTGGGTTAGCACTGGTTGCTATTCGTGATATTTTCTTTCAGAAAAAACATACTATTTCTCATAATTTTCCTATCGTTGGTCATATACGTTATATGTTAGAAAGTATTGGTCCTGAGATGAGGCAGTATTTTGTTGCTAACAATAGAGAAGAACTTCCTTTTAACCGTATAGAGCGTGGATGGATTTACGCTTCTGCTAAAAGCGAGAATAATTACGAGGGTTTTGGTACAGATAGAGATGTATATGCACACCAACATATTTTTGTGAAAAACCAAATGATGGCGTACAAGGTTGCAGACAATCATCCTAATACAATTGATAAAACATTTTTACCTTGTGCTAAAGTTATAGGTGCATATAATAAACGTAAAAAACCATTTAGGCCAGCATCTGCTATAAATGTATCTGCTATGAGTTTTGGTTCTTTATCTGCTGCAGCTGTTGAAGCTATGAACAAAGGAGTATTAAAAAGTGGCGCATACCATAACACTGGTGAAGGTGGTTTATCTCCTTATCATAAACAAGGTGGTGATGTTGTTTTTCACTTTGGAACTGGTTATTTTGGAGTTAGATCTGATGAAGGTAGTTTATCTATGGAAAAGCTAGTAAATTTAGTAGAGAATAACTCTTGTATTAAAGCTATAGAAATAAAATTATCTCAAGGAGCCAAGCCCGGTAAAGGAGGTGTTTTACCTGGAGCAAAAATTACAGCGGAACTTGCAGAAATACGTGGTGTAGAAATTGGTAAAGATGTGTTATCACCCGCAACACATAAAGCGTTTAGTACAATTCCTGAGTTATTAGCTTTAATTGAAGAGATTGCAGAAAAAACAGGTTTACCAGTAGGTATTAAAGGTGCTATAGGAAAATTAGACCAGTGGGAAGAATTAGCAGACCTAATGTTAAAAACGGGCAAAGGGCCAGATTTTATTACTATCGATGGTGGTGAAGGTGGTACTGGTGCTGCTCCGCCAAGTTTTGCAGATCACGTTTCTTTACCGTGGGTTTATGGTTTCTCTAGTTTATATAAACTATTTTTAGAGAAAAAATTAACAGACCGTATTGTTTTTATTGGTAGTGGTAAATTAGGTTTCCCTGCAAAAGCGGCAATGGCATTTGCTATGGGTGTAGATTGTATTAATGTTGCCCGTGAAGCAATGATGAGTATTGGATGTATACAAGCACAAGCTTGCCACACAAATACATGTCCGGCTGGTATAGCAACACAAAACCAATGGTTACAAAGAGGTGTAAATGTTCCTCTTAAGTCAGATCGTTTAGCGCAGTACTTTAAAAGTTTTAGAAAAGAATTGATAGAGATTACGCATGCCTCTGGTTATGAGCATCCTTGCCAATATACGATGGATGATATACAAGTAAACTTAGATGATAATGAACTAAACAGAAGTTTAGCTTTTACCTATGGTTACAACAAAGCAAAGGTTCCTTTTAACGGTATGCAAGAACTA
>NZ_JBDVAA010000119.1:0-2749 GCF_039943695.1 Cellulophaga sp.
AAATTAGTAACAGAAAGTAATAAAGATATTGAAGTTGTACAGTTAGACTGGTACCCAAATAACTCATACTAAAAAACTTAATAAAAGTAAAAAGCTCCTTATATTTTTATAAGGAGCTTTTTTTATCAAAATAATTAAAGGTAATTACCTAATTAATTTTTTATACTTAATACGTTTAGGAATCAAGTCACCACCTAATCGTTTCTTTTTATTCTCTTCATAATCAGAGAAAGAACCTTCAAAGAAATAAACTTGCGAATCCCCTTCAAAAGCTAAGATATGCGTACAAACACGATCTAAAAACCATCTATCGTGAGAAATAACTACAGCACAACCTGCAAAATTATCTAAACCTTCTTCTAAAGCACGCAGTGTATTTACATCTAAGTCGTTTGTTGGCTCATCTAAAAGTAACACGTTACCTTCTTCTTTTAACGTCATTGCTAAATGTAAACGGTTACGCTCACCACCAGACAACATACTTACTTTTTTATTTTGCTCACTACCAGAGAAATTAAACCTACTTAAATAAGCTCTAGAGTTTACTTGCTTACCGCCCATCATTACCAACTCTTGCTCATCACTAAAGTTTTGCCAAATTGTTTTTTCTGGATCAATTTTAGAGTGACTCTGATCTACATATGCAATTTTAGCTGTTTCACCAACACTAAACTCACCCTTATCCGGAGTTTCCTCTCCCATTATCATTCTAAATATTGTTGTTTTACCAGCTCCGTTAGGACCAATAATACCTACAATACCAGCTTGTGGTAAATTAAAGTTTAAGTCTTCGTACAATAATTTATCATCAAAAGCTTTACTAACACCTTTAGCCTCTATTACGTTTGTTCCTAAACGTGGACCATTAGGTATGTAAATCTCTAATTTTTCGTCAAGTTGTTTTTGATCTTGACTCATTAATTTATCGTAGTTTTTTAAACGTGCCTTTTGTTTAGTTTGGCGACCTTTAGCTCCTTGGCGTACCCAATCTAACTCTCGTTCTAAAGTTTTTTGGCGTTTAGAGGCTGTTTTGCTTTCATCTGCCATACGTTTAGATTTTTGATCTAACCAGCTAGAGTAGTTTCCTTTCCAAGGAATACCTTCACCTCTATCTAATTCTAAAATCCAACCAGCAACGTTATCTAAAAAGTATCTATCATGCGTTACAGCAATAACAGTACCTTTATATTGTGCTAAATGGTGCTCTAACCAATGTACAGACTCTGCATCTAAGTGGTTGGTAGGCTCATCTAATAATAAAATTTCTGGTTCTTGTAATAACAGTCTACATAAAGCAACTCTTCTACGTTCACCACCAGATAATACACTTATTTTTTTATCGCCATCTGGAGTTCGTAATGCATCCATAGCAATTTCTAGTTTAGTATCTAACTCCCAAGCATTGCTAGCATCTATCTGGTCTTGTAACACAGCCTGTCTGGCCATTAACTTATCCATTTTATCTGCATCAGAATACACTTCTTCTAAGCCAAACATATCGTTTATCTTATTGTACTCATCTAAAATAGCAACAGTTTCTGCAACACCTTCCTTAACTATTTCTATTACCGTTTTATCATCGTCTAATTTTGGCTCTTGCTCTAAATAACCTACTTTATATCCTGGAGAAAAAACTACATCACCTTGGTAATTTTTATCTAAGCCAGCTATAATTTTTAATAAGGTAGATTTACCAGATCCGTTAAGACCAAGAATACCAATTTTGGCACCGTAAAAGAAACTTAAATATATATTTTTTAATACTGGTGTATTTGCCGTTTTAAAGGTTTTTGTAACACCAGACATTGAAAAAATGACTTTTTTATCGTCAGACATATCTTTTATTATTATTTAGTTGTTAATTGAATTAAAAAAAGGCAAAACAGCATAAGATTACGCTGTTTTGCCCAAATATATTGTGTTTTACACTCTTCCTTTAAGTGCATTAAAAACCCAAGCAATAGCAAAAAAGCCAAATCCTACGGCTGCAAATCCCCATCCGGCAACATCATCATACCTAAAAGCACCAAGTGCAATTAACGCCAAGCCTACAAATATCATTATAAATGTAGCCCACGCTAAAACTGTATTTTTATTCATCTTCTAATTTTGTTGGTTTAGTAATTGTCAAATATCGTAATTTTATAGGTAATTTACCTAATAAATTAGGCTTCAAAAGGAAAAACTATATTTGTTTTTTCTCTAATTTGATCTAATAATTGTATTAAGTCTAAACTATTTTGATGAGACCATAGTTTACTTTCTATTTGGTTGTTAGTTATACATTTATGCACCTCCTCTATTTCATAGGTATAACCTACTCCTAATTTTGGTGTTTTAAAATATTCTTTTTCTCTAGACTTTTCAATATAATAACCTTCTGCTTCATGCCATCTAGTTTCTAATTTTAAAAGACCTTTATCACCTGCTATCTCAGAGCTTGTCTCGGTATTAGCAGTTAAAGCACTATACAAATGCGCCTGTGCATTATCATACTTAAAAATAATAGAAACTTGTTTTTCTACACCTGTTTTATAAAAATTTGCTGTAGCTATTATTTCATTAGGCTTACCCAAAAGTAAATACGCTAAAAAAACAGGATAAATACCAATATCTAATAAAGATCCACCCGCTAAATTTGGATTTAAAAGCCTGCTTTCCTCTGCTCTATCCAAACCATAAAAAGCAAAGTCAGATTTTATATAGCTTATTTCTCCTAACTCTTTTGCATCTACAATTTGCTTTACTT
>NZ_JBDVAA010000120.1:0-3255 GCF_039943695.1 Cellulophaga sp.
AATAACTATCTAATGCAGTTTCAGTCTGATATTTTAAATGTAGAAGTAGACCGACCAAAAATGATTGAGGTTACTGCTTTTGGTGCTGCATTATTGGCTGGTATAAAAGCTAATTTTTGGAATAAGGATAACATTTCTGAAATAAGAGAAATTGATACTGTTTTTAAACCAGTGATGAAATCTAAAGTACGAAACAAAAAGTACAAAGGATGGCAAAAAGCGGTAGAAAAAACAAAGAGTATTACCAAAGTTAAACCAAAAAATAAGCCTTTACGTTTTTCTATTTTAGACAGACCTAAACAATTAAAAAAAATTGTTTCTAAAAAGTTCGATTTGATAGTTATTGGAGGCGGAGTAACAGGTGCAGGTATTGCTTTAGATGCATCGTCTAGAGGTTTAAATGTGTGCTTAGTAGAGAAAAACGATTTTGCTTCGGGTACCAGTAATAAGTCTACTAAATTAATACACGGTGGTTTACGTTACCTAAAACAATTAGAAATTGGCTTGGTAAGGGAATCTGGCTCTGAGCGTGCTATTGTACACAAATTAGCACCACATTTAGTTGTACCAGAAAAAATGCTTTTACCACTTATAGAGGGTGGCACATATGGTAAAATGATGACGTCTGTTGGCCTAAAAGTGTATGATATGCTAGCAAATGTTGGTGGTGATGACCGTAGGAGAATGTTAGATAAAAAGGAAACTTTAGATAAAGAACCTTTATTAGATGATGCTGTTGTTTTAGGTAGCGGATATTATGCAGAATACAGAACTGATGATGCCAGACTAACTATAGAAATACTTAAAAAAGCAACCGAATTTGGTGCTACTATTGTAAATTATTGCGAAATGGAATCTTTTGTTTATGATAGTGAGCAAAAAATTGAAAGCCTAAATTGTATTGATAAAAACACTGGTAAAAGACTAAATATTACAGCACGTAATTATGTTTCTGCTGCTGGCCCTTGGGTAGATACTTTACGTAAAAAGGATGCGTCTATGAACAACAAACATTTACACTTAACCAAAGGTGTACATATTGTTTTTCCGCATGAAAAATTACCTATTAAACAGTCTGTTTATTTTGATGTAGAAGATGGCCGTATGATTTTTGCCATTCCGCGTGGTAGATCTACTTATGTTGGTACAACAGACACCAATTATGCGGGGAATTTAGAAAGGGTAGTGGCTACAGAAGAAGATGCTGAGTATTTACTAAAGGCTACAAACCACACATTTCCAGATGTAAATTTAACTTTAAACGATATAGAGTCTAACTGGGCAGGTTTAAGACCACTTATTCACGAAGAAGAAAAAGATCCGTCTGAATTGTCTAGAAAAGATGAAATTTTTGTTTCTAAAAGTGGCTTAGTTTCTATTGCTGGCGGAAAGTTAACTGGATACAGAAAAATGGCGCAGCGTGTTATAGATACGGTTTTAAAAACCATTCCAGAAAAGAAAAAGAAGCATTTAAAAAAATCTATTACAGAAGATATAGCATTGGTAACCCCAACAATGACTTCTGCCAATGAGGTTGTGGCGTACCAAAAGGAATTAGAAAACGAACTACTAAAAATAGGAATAGAAGACAGTTATTACGCTTGGTATTTATGCACAACATACGGCAAAAAAGCTTCTGCAATTTTAGAGAAAATAAGCTTTTTTAGAACTGGTAATGCCTTAGAAAACCTAATAAGAGCAGAACTTTGGTATTGTGTAAATTACGAAATGACCAATAGTCTTGCAGACTTTTTTGTACGCAGAACAGGGCGTTTGTACTTTAACATTTCTAGTATTTCTACGTTTATGGACATTGTTGTTAAAGACTTTGTAAACTATTTGGATTGGGATGATAAAAGAGTAATTTTAGAGAAAGAAAAAATGCAATTGTTGTTAAATGATGCAGAAACATATTATGCAGAAGATTTTAAATAAAAAAAGCAAAGGTTTAGTCCTTGTATTGTTAGTAGTATTCGCTGTTTTACAATCATGTACAAACAAGGAGCAACCTATAAAAGTACCTGTAGATGTGTACTTTAGTGCTGTAGATAAAATTACAGAAACTATGATACATGATATATTTTCGCCACCTGTGGCTAGTAGAATATATATGTACCCAAATGTTGCTGCTTACGAGATTATAACGCAAAACAATACCAAATACAGCTCTTTAACTACAAAAATTAAAAGTTTACAGCCTATACCAAAAGCAACTAAAGATGTTAATTTAGAGGTTGCTGCGCTTGTGGCATATATAGATGTTAGTAAAGAGCTTATTTTTAAAGATAATATTATAACTACGTATGCAGATAGCCTTTTTACAAGTTGGGAAAAGACCAATACAACAGAGTTTACGGTGTCTAAGGCTTATGGTTTAAAAGTTGCTAACCGCGTAAAAGACTGGCTACACAAAGACAATTATAAAGAAACCAGATCTTTTGCAGGGTATGAGGTTACTACAGATAATCCTGGCAGGTGGCAACCAACACCACCTGCGTATATGGATGGTATAGAGCCACATTGGAATAAAATAAGACCAATGGTTTTAGATTCTGCTTCGCAATTTAAACCAATTAGGCATCCTGAGTTTTCTATGGATCCAGAAAGTACATTTTATAAAGAATTACAAGAAGTATATACCGTTACTAACGAGATACGTAAAAACGGAGATACGTCTGAAGAAGTAGAAATTGCTAAGTTTTGGGACTGTAATCCGTATGTATCTACTAGCAAAGGCCATTTAATGATTGCCACAAAAAAAATTACTCCAGGTGCACATTGGATAGGAATAACAAAAATAGCGTGTAAACAGCAAAAGCTAGACTTTACAGCTGCTGTACACGCAAATACAATAACATCTATAGGTATTTTTGATGCTTTTATTAGTTGCTGGGATGAGAAATACCGTAGCAACTTAATTAGACCCGAAACTCTAATTAACAATACTATAGATAAAGAATGGACACCATTATTACAAACGCCGCCTTTTCCGGAGTACACAAGCGGACATTCTGTAGTGTCTGGAGCATCTGCAACCATTTTAACTCAGCTATTTGGAGATAACTTTAGTTTTTCTGATAATACTGAAACTCCATATGGTTTACCAGTACGTAAGTTTAGTTCTTTTAATAATGCTGCTAAAGAAGCTGCAGTTAGCAGATTATATGGTGGTATACATTACAGGGCTGCAATAGACAATGGTGTTGTACAAGGCCAAAATGTAGGCAAACACATACTAGAAACACTAAACTTAAC